>CAZXME010000044.1:0-5626 GCA_964641515.1 uncultured Methanosarcinales archaeon
TTATTGAATCATGAGAATATTCACAAAATCCTTTTGATTTCAGCTCGTCCTGTATCTTAAGTCCTGTAACTGCTTTTGAATTTGCAGTTAAAATACAAAAACAAAGCTCTGAAAACCATTTTTTTGTATCTTTGTCTTTAAAACTTTCAAACTCTTTCAGTCTTTTATCTACTGTTTTTCTGAGTTCAGAATTTTTTAATTTCTTTATTTCATCAATTAGTTTCATATTAAAAAAATAAAAATTAGTTTATCCAAAGTCCATGCACATTGCAGAGTATTCTTGCTTTTAAGCCACCAGAATTTGAAATACAGAATTCTGCTTCTGGCTTGTCTCCAGGTTTTAATCTTTTTCCAACAACAACATTGTCATCTTGGATAACTTGTATTAATTCAATGTAATGGCCTTCTTCCATTGGATGGGGAACTGAGCCCACTTTTACTCTTACTCCGCCATCAACCTTTTCGATTATTGGAACATGTTTTTCATTTCCTTCCTGCCCTTTGGTGTGCTCCTCAAGAAGATTCATTGGCTGTCCGCAGCATACTAACTCGCCCTGGCCAGATTCAACAACTGAAACAAGGTTGCCGCATATTTCACATTTATACATTTCGCCTAATTTTGTCATTTTTTACCCCCTTCTCTTTTTGAGAATAATTTTTTTGTTGCACTTACAATCCAATTCCAATGCAGTATAAAATGTACTAAAACCAAAACAATCATAATTATTCCTGACCAGTTATGTACTGCAGTCCATGTTTGCTTTGTAATTTCAATAAAAACTTGGTATCCCCCTTTCTGAACTCCAGATGGGAGGAAAAAGAAGATTATTAATCCTGTGAATGCAGTGACAAAAAAAGAAATTGTCATTAAAGCATCTACAAAATAATTAAGTTTTAGTTTATCCATTTTTTAATTCATTATTTTTCTTATGAGTCGAATTTTATATTAATATTTCTTTCTTTAAGAAAATCCTTGAGGACATTGCACCAGGGACACATTGGTGTTGGATACACTACTATTTTTGACATTTTTTACTAAAATTCCATGCATTCTGGTTCATAGTATTCTCTTGGATGCTTACATGATGGGCATTTTTCTGGTGGCTCTGTTCCCTCATGAATATATCCACATTTTGAGCATTTCCATCTTATTGGTTTGTCTCTTTTGTAGACTGTTCCGTTTTCAACCATTTCCAAGAGCTTTTTATACCTTTTCTCATGATTTTCCTCTACTTCTGCGATTTCTGTGAACAGTTCTGCAGCCTCTTTGTTTCCTTCTTCTTCTGCATCTTTTTTCATTTTTGGATACATCTCAGTATGCTCATGATTTTCTCCCTCAATTGCTGCCTTAAGGTTTGCCTTTGTATCTCCAATACCTTTCAACAATTTGAATTCATCTTTTGCATGCTGCGTCTCATTCAAGGCAGTTTCCTCAAATATTTTTGCAATGTAATGGTAGCCCTGATTTCTTGCAACCTTGGCAAAATATGTATATTTGTTTCTTGCTTGGCTTTCACCAGAAAAAGCTACTTTTAGATTTTCTTCTGTTTTAGTCATTTTATCTACCTCCTTAGTTTTAATATATAATGACTTAATCATATTTAAAGCTATTGAAAAATAAGGTAAATTTCAAAAATAAACCAAAAAATAGATAAAAATCACTACTTAAATGTAATAACAAAATAGAAACATTTATATAGTTGTTCTGCTTATAATACTATATACTAATGGAGGTTTAAAAAAATGTTAAATCCTAAACCAGATTCAAAAGAAATGGAATATATTATAAAGAGTAATTTTGATCAAGAATATAAAGATATTAAGTTCAATAGTGATTTTGAAAAGAAACAGAAATTTCAAAGGTTTAAACAAGAATTCATCGAAGGATATAAAACATCAACTCAACCAAGCTATAATCATAGAGGTGAACGTTTTTTAGGATATTTTGCAGGTTTAGGTGTAATAAAACATAGTGAAAAACCTGAAGGTGAGTTATTAATAGGAAGTGATGTTTTAGATTTTTCTGAAAAAAAATATAATCAACAAATAGATAAGGTTGAAGTTTCTGCAAGAGACAGAGGCCTCATGATAGGTATAACCTATAAAAATTTAGACTCAGCATTATCAAAAGAAAATTCTATTATGCATCCAAGAGTTAATATGACCTCAAATGCAATAGGAATAATGAATCTTCTTGGAGTAAAATATGATGGAAACATTGAAAAAAAGATTAATGAAGGAATTGGAGAAGGACAAAAACCTTTAGTTGCAGAAGCAGTAGGCACTTTACTTTTAAGATATGATATGATGGAGATGTTTGAAGGCATTTTTGGTAAAGCAAATAAGGTTTGTGAAGAATTATCTGATAATAAGAAAGAAGGAAAAGGAATATTGACAACAGGTGATAACAATCTAGGTAATAAAAAGGGGGAAAACATACTTGTTAGATTAAGAAGGATACCAGGTTTAGAAGAAAAGGTTGAAGAAGATTTTATTACATCGCACACAGAAATTCCCTCCACACCACCCCCTTCGCAGCAGGATGAATCTGATTGTATCAATGGTGATCCTAACTCATCAGATTATGAAACATAACTTTCTGAAGAAGATGATAACCCGTTCGTAATTTAAATTTATTTTTTATTTTCTTTTTAACACAAAAACTTTATATATTGGCCTTAATTCTTATGATATATGGAACTAAAGGAGATTATACTTAAATATGCACTGCAGAATGCTGTTAAGTTCAATGGAAGAGCCAATCCTGGTGCGATTGTAGGCAAACTTCTAAAGGAAGATTCCAACCTTAAAAGTAAAATAAAAGAGCTTAGCAAGGATATTCAAAGGACTGTGAAAGATGTTAATAAGCTTTCATTGGATGAGCAAAAAGCAAGGTTAAAGGAGATTGCCCCTGAAATGCTTGAGAAAAAGAAAGTAGAAAAAAAAGGGCTTCCTGAATTAAAAAATGCAGTGATGGGGAAGGTTGTAACAAGAATACCTCCAGAGCCTTCTAAATACAACCACATAGGTCATGCATTAAGCTTTCTATTAAACTATCTTTATGCTAAAAAATACAAGGGAAAATCTGTTTTAAGGTTTGAGGATACTAATCCAACAGCATCAAAGCAGGAATATGTTGATGCAATGAAAAAAGATGTTCTTGAATACCTCAATATAAAACCTGATAAGGTTGTTTATGTTTCAGATGACATGCCAAAATTTTACAAGCTTGCAGAGGATTTAATTAAAAGAAATAAGGCTTATGTCTGCTTCTGCGAAAGGGAAAAGATGCGAGATTTAAGGCATAAGGGCTTGCCTTGCAATTGCAGAAATAATCCTGTTGAAAAGAACCTTGAAGAATGGAAAAATATGCTCAATAAAAAATACAAAGAGGGTGAGTGTGTTTTAAGATTAAAGATTGATCTGGAATCAGGCAATCATGTGATGAGGGACCCTGTGATATTCAGAATAGTTTATGAAGAACATTACAGGCAGAAAAACAAATATTCTGTTTGGCCAATGTATGATTTCGAGAATTCTGTTGAGGAAGAGTTCTGCGGAATAACCCATATCTTGAGAAGCTCTGAGTTTGGCAAGATGAGGATAGATCTCCAGGATTATATTAAGGATTTGTTTGGATTCAAAAAGCAGGAGATAATTCAGTATGGAAGATTTAATGTTGTTGGAGCAATAACCCAAGGCAGGGAAATAAGGCAGTTAATTGCAGATAAAAAGGTTATTGGATGGGATGATCCAAGACTGGTTACACTAAGAGCATTAAAAAGAAGAGGGATAGTTGCTGAGATGTTCTACGAGCTTGCATTAAAAGTTGGTTTGTCAAAAACCCCAACAAACATTGACTGGACTGTTATTTCCTCAATAAACAGGAAGATTCTTGATGCAAGCGCAAACAGGTATTTTTTCATTGATGACCCTAAGGAAATCATAATAAAAGGAGCTCCTGAAATGCAGATAAAAATAAAGCTTCATCCAGAGCACGAGGAAAGGGGAACAAGAAATTTCAAAACAAATGAAATGTTTTACATTTCAAAAAAAGATTTTAAAGAGTTAAAACAAGGAAAGCTTTACAGGCTTATGCATGCATTTAATCTCAAAAAGCAAAAAGATTGTTTTGTTTTTGATTCAAAGGAACTTGAAAAATACAAGAAAGAAGGAGAGAGAATAATGCACTGGCTTCCAAAGGATGAAAAGCTTGTCAATGTTGAAGTCATGATGCCTGATGCTAAAATTGTTAAAGGGTTAGCAGAACCATCTGTTAAAACCATAAAAATAAATGATGTTGTTCAGTTCGAGCGCTTTGGCTTCTGCAAGCTCGACAGTATTGAAAAAAATAAGCTTGTTTTTTGGTTCACGCATGAATGAAATAGGAAAAAATTAATGGAGGGGTAAAATGACAGATATGGTTGTTATCAAAGCAAAAATAAAAGAACTTGCAAAGTATGAAGATAAAAAACTCAATGTTTCCGGTGAGTTTGCTAATGCCCTCAATGAGAAAGTAAAAGGTCTTATTGAAGAGGCATGCAAAAGGGCAAAAAAGAATCATAGGAATACTGTAATGAAACATGATGTTTAAGCCAGTATTTTTTCTAATCTGTTTTTTATTAAACTTAAATGCATATTAAGGTCATCCAGCTTTATATTATTCTTATTTTTTTCCTTTAACATTTTATATCTGGATTCAAGCATCTCAATTTTCTGTTTTATTTTAATGATTCTTTCTTTTCTTGTTGTGTCTTCTTCGTTTTCCTGCTGCCTGATTCGAATGCCTGCACTGCATAAAAGTCCAGTAACCTGGCTTATTATTTTCAGATTAATATCAGAAAAAGTGTTTTCCATATTTAACCCTGCTCAAAATCATCTTCTTGTTTCTTTGGGAATTCAAAATCATCATCAACCTCTGGCATTGATGGGAGATCTGATTTTGCAAAACTTTCAATTGGCATTCCTGAAGGCGTTGTTGGCTTGGAAGGCATTGAATTATTCTGCTTTACTCTCAACAGTTTATATTTTGGGGTTTCTCTAGCCATGTTTGTTAGTTTTGGAAGGTGCTCGCTCAGTATTTCTGTCATTGCAAGTATTCCCTTTGCTATTACCTTATTTTGCTCAAGCAATGATTTCAGTTCAGGTGAAGATTGTATTTTAGATTCATCAAAAGCTCCATGCTCGCCCATATCCTTGGCAACACTAAAAAGATTAACAAGTTCGCTTATTGACTCTGATAAATTATCCATTGATTTTTTGAGGTTTTTAACAGAAGCAGGCTCTTTTGTTTTAACTTCCTTTTGCATTAGTGCTTTCCTCAAATCCTTAACCTCTTTTCTCAGATCAGTTATCTCTTTTTTAGGCACTAATTTGTGCTCACCTTTCATCATAATAATATCACCATCTTTTATATACCGGTTAATTAATACCTTAATCAATATTCTTTATAAATATTTCGCTTTAAGAAGAATTAATTAAAAAAATAAAAATTAATAACCTGGCATTCCGCCAGGCATTTGAGGCATTCCGCCAGGAGGCATTCCGCCTTTTCCACCAGTGCTTGCAATAACATCATCTATCCTCAAGATCATTATTGCAGATTCGCTGGCTGATTTGACTGCCT
>CAZXME010000045.1:0-5585 GCA_964641515.1 uncultured Methanosarcinales archaeon
AAATGAAAAAAGCACAAACTTGGTCTTTGGATGTTATAATAGCAATCTTTATATTTATTGTTGTGGTCATAGGATTTTTCTATATTATTGATATGTCATCAAAACCCAATGAAGCTGAAAAGCTTAAAGATGAAGGTGAAACAGTTCCAGATATTCTAATATCATCAGAAACAGGAGAAAACCAAAGCACTGTTCTGGAAAAAAGAGTTGATGAAGGAAAAATAGATGAACTTGTTGAAAAAAGTCAAACCAAGGAAGGATATGAAAACCTTAAGAAAGAGCTTGGCATAGAAGGTGAGTTTTACATCCACTTTGAGGATGATGAGGGAAATATAATCTATATAAATGAAAGTGATGAAACAGTTGGCATAGGAAGTCATGAAGTAACAATAGAATAAGAAAGTTAAAATGCACAAAAAGGCATATTTTTTCACATTAGACGCTTTTATTGCAACAAGCATTATAGTTATTGGTATTTCTTTAATCTTATTTTCCCGCGCAAACAAGCCTTATGAAATGCAGACAGCTTTTCTTTCCCAGGATGTTATAGACACTGCCTCATCAATAAAGGTTTATGAGATAAGTGATAATGAATATGTAAATAATTTAACAGCAGATGGAAACATAACAAACACACAAAATACTGTTTTAGAGCAGCTAGGGGAATTTTGTTACAAAGGTATGAATAGCACAGCAGGAAATTTCACAGAAGTGGTTTTCTTAAGAATAATCCCTCCAGAATATAACTTCCAGTTATTGATTAAGAATGGAAGTAATATATTGTTTAATTATACAAAAGGAAAAGATATGGAAACTTCAAGAGTCCTGATATCATCAAAAAATATAATCTTTGGGCAGATAAATGATTCAACTATGTGGGGACCTTATATGTCAGAGGTAAGAACATGGCAATAAAAAGCAAAAAAGGGGTGTTTTTCACATTTATGGCAATCCTTGTTGTAAGTGTTTTAGTTTTAGCATTTTCCTCTGATGTTTATGTTACCTCAAAAAATAAGATTCCGGTAATTAAATCAAGAGTAAAAACAGCTGATGGTTATTTAAGAAACCTTGAAACATCTTACATTGAAACCTCATTGTATACAAGCAGCTATAATGCACTAAAATCAATCATTTTATATGAAATCTATAAAGATGCTTTTCTAACTGATGAAAATGATTTAAACTCAAAGTTTGAGGAAATCCTATTAAATGGCTCAATAAATGGAGAAAATATTAATACTAAGTACAACATAAAGCTGATGGAAGAGAACACATTTATCCATAGGCTTGAGGATATTGAGAAGATGTCACAGGATGTGTTGCACATAACAACAAGCTTTGATAAGGATAACATAAATGCTTTATTATTTCAGTCTAATGATACAGGACCATGGCAAGTTGGTGTTAATTTGACTATGAATTATTCCGTTGACGCAGATGTTGCTGTATGGAACAAAACAAAAACATTTAGTATGGTTATAAGCATTTTTGGTTTTGATGACCCTTTATACTTAATAAACCCAGATACAATCCAGTACCACAAAATAAAGGCAGCCATATTTAATTCAACACAGTGGAATATCACAACACTAAAATTACATGTAGCAAATGAAACTTACAAACACGATGAGAACGCATCAAGCTACCTTATGAGACTATATAACTATTCAGGAAAATCAAAATGCTGTGGTATAGAATCATTTGTTAACCAGACATTATGTGATGATGTTACTGATAAAAGTTATGTTGATTACTGCTTCTGGAGTGATGAGTGTAACATTGGAACAGATTATGGGATAAAATTGTATAATATCACAGATATATCAAACTCAACATACCCATTTAAGCTTGATTCATATCATGTTGGGCAATACAACGTGGAAAGTAAGGTAGAGTAATGTATTAAGATGAATTACTACAATTCAATCTCAGAGGGATATAACCGGTTACATAGAGAGGAGCAATTAAACAAGATAAGATTGATAAAGGATAACCTAAAAATCAAAAAGCAGGATTTTCTTTTAGATGTTGGCTGTGGCACAGGAATTTTTGCAGAAGAATTTGATTGTATTAAGATAGGGATTGATCCAAGCATAGATATGCTAAAGCAGGGAAAGGATGCATTTTACATACAGGCATATGCTGAAAATTTGCCATTCAAGGACAACTGTTTTGATAAGGTTATATCTGTTACTGCAATTCATAACTTCAGGAATATAAGGAAAGGATTGGAAGAAATAAAAAGGGTATCAAAGAAGAATGTTGCATTAAGCATACTAAAGAGATCCTCTAAAATAAATGAGATAAAAGATAACATAAAAGAATTATTTAAGATAACAAAAACAATTGAGGAAGATAAGGATATAATCTTCTTTGCTAAAAGATAACTTTTATATAATATTGGGTTTATCTTTGAATAATATTAAATAATAATAAGGTGGTAAACAATGAGTGTTCCAGATGAAATAATGAAACTGGCTAAATCATTAAAAGATAATGGTCTTGCTGCAAGCATGCATGATGCAATAGAACGAGCAAAAAACATGATTGGGAAACCAAAGGAAAAACCTGAAGTTAAGGTAAAAGAACCTGAACCAATTAAGCAGGATTCTGAAGAGCATAAAGAAAAAGAGACTGAAGAGAGAGTTGAGGAAATTGATGAAGCTAAGGAAGAATCAATTGAAGAAGCAAAAGAGGTTGAAGAACCAAAAGAATCAGAAATGCCTGAAGAGATAAAAGAAGTTGAGGAACCCTTAGAAAAAAAGCAGGTTGAGAAGCAGGAAACCATTGAAGAAGTTATGGAAGAAAAAGATTTGAGCAACGAGGTTGAGGAAATAAAAACTGATGAAAAGCCAGAAGAGATAAATATAGAGCCAGAAGAAAAACAAGAAGAGACTAAGCCTGAAGAATCATATGAAAAAGCTGAATTCAAAGAAGAAATTGAAGAAAAAAAAGAAGAGCTTCCAACAGTTGATGAAATAGAGCCAGTTGACAGAACAAATCCAGATTATGATGTTGCAAAAGAAGAAAAAACAGTAGGAGAACTCATGAAAGAGAATGATGAATCTATTTATGAAGAAGAAAAACCAAAAGAATTTGAAGGAAAAGAGCAAGAGCAAATTGAGAAACCTGAAGAAGAAAAAGAAAAAAACTTAGAAGAAAAGCCAGATGAAAACATAGAAGAACAGCAAAGCTCTGAAGAGGAGAAAAAGGAAGAAGAACCTGAGAAGCAAGAACAAGATTCAGGTGAAAAAGAGAGCAATGAAGAAAAGAAAGAATCAGAGCCAGAAAAAGAACAGAAAAGTGAAAAACATTATGCAGAAGAAACTATTGATTTAACAAATGTTTTTAATTTTAAAAATAAATAAAAAAAGGTGTCTTTTTTGTTAAACTATATTAATCTTAAATATAAGCCATTAAAAACTGATTTGATATGTGAGTTCTATCTTGAGCCAAACAGAATAAGCCTTGAGAAAGCTGCAGCTCATGTTGCATTAGAGTCTTCTATAGGAACTTGGACTGATATAGGCACAATGAACAAAAGGATAGCTAAAACCCTTAAGCCAAGTGTTTTTTATATTAATAAAAAGAGCAATATAATAAAGATAGCCTATAGCCAGGATCTGTTTGAAAAAGGTAATATGCCTGAAATCCTTTCTAGCATTGCTGGAAATATATTTGGAATGAGTGCAGTTAAAAATCTAAGGTTAATTGATATATCATTTCCTAAATCTATTGTCAAGTCATTCAAAGGCCCAAAATTTGGGATAAAAGGCATAAGAAAGATTACTGGAATTAAAAAAAGGCCTTTAACAGGCACAATAGTAAAGCCAAAACTTGGCTTAAATGAAAAAGAGCATGCAAAAGTAGCTTATGATGCCTGGACAGGTGGTCTTGATATTGTTAAGGATGATGAAAATCTTACATCCATGAGGTTTAACAGATTTAACAAAAGAATTATCGAGACCTTGAAAATGAGGAATAAAGCAGAAAAAGAAACAGGCCAAGTTAAAATATACATACCTAATATAACTGCTGAAACAAATGAGATGCTGAAAAGAGCAAGGTTTGTTAAGGTAAATGGCGGAAGATATGTTATGATAGATATACTTACAGCTGGCTGGTCTGCATTGCAGACATTAAGGAATGCTGATCTTGGATTGGTTATTCATGCTCATCGCGCTGGTCATGCTGCATTCACAAGAAATCAAAAACATGGAATAAGCATGCTCACAATAGCAAAAGTTGCAAGATTAATAGGTGTTGACCAATTGCATATTGGTGCAATAGTCGGAAAGATGACCGGAACAAAGCATGAAGTAAAAGATATAGGAGAAGGTATAGAAGATAATATAATTCATGAAAAAGAGACTCATGTTCTTGAGCAAAAATGGTATAATATAAAGCCAGTTCTTGCAGTATGCTCTGGCGGATTGCATCCTGGCGGAATTCCAAGTTTAATGAGAATAATGGGAAATAATATAGTTATTCAGTGTGGTGGAGGCTGTCATGGCCATCCAGATGGCACAAAAGCAGGAGCAATAGCAATAAGACAAGCAGTTGACTCTGCAATTAAAAAAATCTCGCTTAAAACCTATGCAAAAGGCCATAAAGAGCTAAAAACTGCCTTAAACAAATTTGGAATCATTTCCTAAAGTTTTTCTTAATATAAATAGATAATCTATTATATATATTACAGAATAGTAAGCTTTATATATGAAGTGTAACTACTTAACAATAATACATGTCTATACATATGTATATTTTTAAAATAGATCAAATTTGGGGGTAAAAAATGAAAAAAACCTTTTTAATAGGAAGCTTAGTTGGGTTATTTCTTATGCTGTTTCTTGCAACAGGAGTTAGTGCAGCAGCACCAACAGTAGCAGATGTTCAGACAAGTCCAACCACAGTCTATACTAATACAGGCTGGGAATTAAAATTAACAATAACAGACCCAGATGCAGGAGATACATTGACTGGTTATGTTCAGTTCTATGTTGATGATGTTGCAAAAGGAACTGTTCAACAGCAAACAGCATCAAATAACACAGAGACCTTAATAAGTACATTAATTAGTTCAAATTTTGTAAAGGGAGATGGACTAGTAGCAGAATATTGGGCAGGTGATGGAACTAACACAACAGCTAAAGTCAACACAACAGCTGTTATAGTTCAGAACTCAGCACCAACAATCAACTCAGGAGCAATCACAATAGATTTTGATGAGGATTCTGATACAGCCGTTGTTTCAGCCTCTGATTTAGATAGTGATTCATTAAGTTATTCTGTAACTACAGCTGATACTTCATTAGCATCTTGCAGTATGTCAGGAGCTACATTAACTGCAACAAGGTTTAATGATACCAATACAGGAACAACAACCTGCACTGTAACTGTTAATGATGGAACAACAACAGCAACAGCTGATTTTACAATAACAGTAAATGAAAAACAAGAATCAATGCTGGAAATATATGACCTTGATGTTTATGTTGATAACGATAAAGATTCAAACCTAGGAGATGGTGACACAATAAGTGATAAAGCCAATCCAAAATCAACTGTTAAATTTGATTTTGTGA
>CAZXME010000046.1:0-5575 GCA_964641515.1 uncultured Methanosarcinales archaeon
CCCTTAAAGTAAACTCTTCTTTAGTCATAAAGTAAATTTTCCCATTTTTGTAATCGCTGTTATTTACAAAGGCAGAGCATATTCCTTTTGACTTGTTTTCAAAAAGAAAACTTTCCACAGGCATTTTTTTATAATCAAGTGCTCTTAATGCTCTTTCGTAAGCTTTTTCTGCTTTATCTTTATCACCTTCAATAAGATTCTCAATCATGCCTTTATAGGCATTCATCTCAAACATTGAAAGATAATATCCTGGATGGTCCTTGAATTGTATATTAGAGAAAAATCCATTTTTGCTGTAGTAAACCTTATCTGAATGATAAAGTTTTTGTGCCTCATCAACCATTATCACAGGAGCATCTTTTCTTTCAAGTGCTGACTTGTTTCCTTTTAAATAAAGATAGCATCCCTCTTTTGCAACTATCTCAAGATCATTCTTTTCAATAAAATTATTAATTTCTTCAAACCTTTTATTAAGAATATTCTCAATATCATTTGTTTCTATCTCATAATTCCCAAAGAAATGCCTCTGTTTTTTTCTTACATGAGAATACAAATTTACTATTTTTGTAAGCTCATTTGCTTTAATCCCTTTATTCTCTGCAAAAGTCTTAACCTTTTCGTCAACTAACTGTTCAAGGTCTTTAATTGCAAGATTTCCCATTCCAAGTTTTCCTGAAAGACTGCTTTGCCCTTTTTTTCTGGCAGTATCCCATAAATCATAATAAATCTTTTTCATTTCATCAAAATCAATATTATTCTTTGAAAGAATTTTATCATGTTTATCCTTGTCTTTCAAAAATCTTGCATAGTCAACAGTAATCCACCTGCTGAATGCCTTTGCATATTGCTCAAGAAAGAAAACCCTGTGCTTATCCTTCTTCAATTTATCTTTATAATCAAAAAATTTACCTATTTTGATTGACCTTTTTGACAAAGGTTCCCTGAAAAAATCACCAATAGGTATGAATACCTTATAAACATCATTTGAAACCCCTTTTATTTCTTTTTCCTTAACAGATTTGTTTACAACCTTCTTCACAAAATAATCTAAGTATTTCCTTTCCATTATGTTTGTTTGTTTTGTCTTTTTGTAAGGAAATACATTTTTTCTTGTTATCCCCATTGTTTCAAAATAACCCTCTTCCTGAAACTCATTGATAACATTTGGCATATGGAACAGTCTTTCAATGCTAATATTGAACTTGTCAGACATCCAAAGAACATCTTCCATATTTTTCCTGAATTCATCAAGGTTAAATAAAGAAAACAAAGAATTAACATCGCTTGCTAAATATTTTGAACTAATTTTTGATGCTTTCTCCCCTATCTTACCTCCCTCAATACAATAATCCTCAAGTTTTGCAAGCTGGTCATAATTTATGCTTTTTTCAAATCCTGCAGCCATCTCCAGCTTTGCATTTATATCATAAGCTCGCGCAATCTTCTGCCATCTGAAAAAGTCAATAACAAGTCTGTTTCTTATGCCTATTCTTTCAAAGAATTTTGTAGTGACCTTGTATAAAGGATCAGTTTTATTTTCTCCTACTTTAAATCCTGCAAGTGTTTCCCTTAGTTTTATAAGATCAAACCTTGTGTTGTATGTTGAAACAACATCAGGATTAAACTTGTTGAATTCTTCTGTAAAGCTTTTAATCATTTCATCAATGCTTTTGTGCTTTACAATCTCAAATCCACTTGAAGTTTCAGGTGCAATGCCATGTATTGTATGAATTCTTGATATTTCTTTTTTACCATCATAATATTTAACCCCTATCCATGTTACTCCTGCATTTTTTCTCTTAAAATGAGGTATTTCAATATCAATAAATGCCCATTTAAAGTTAACAACATCTTCAAGAGAAGGTGTTTTTGCTTTTTTAAGAAAATCAGTACTTTTTTTTTCAAGCCTAAGTTTGTGACTCCTTTTACCTTTTTTATCTGAAAATCTTGAATAATCTATTTTTATATCTCCATTAAAAAGCTTATTTGCTTTTATTATCTCATCATTTATTTTTTTTCTTTTTTTTATTAAACTCTCATCAATCTTTTTTAGGGAAGAAATATTTCTTGAGCTTTCAATAAGGTTTTCCAGGCTTATTTTTGGATTTTTATCAAGAATTTCATCAAGGTCGTTAATCTGCCTTGTTGCGTAACTCTTGCCTGAAAAATTGTCAATCTGTTTCCTGAAATCAATTAGTTCATTCTTTATTTTATTTTTTTTCCTGAATGCTTCAACGAGAGTATCATCCAAATTAACAAACTTTCCAGGACAAGTTAATCTGCGCCTTGCCCACTGGGTGTAATCCTGTTTTATAAAATCATCAGGAAGAACATCCTTAAATTTCATTGGAAGATAAATTTGGTATATCCACCAGTATTTGTCTTTAATCCTCTGGTATTCCATGAAGTTAATCATGCTTAATTTATTTTCTTGCATGTTTTTCCATAGTTTTTTCATTAACCTTGAATATTCAGAAAAAGCTTTTTTATTTTTCTTCATGTTGTCAATCTGCTCGATGAACTTATTGATTTTTTCATCTTCTGAATTAACTTCTTTGAATTGAAGGGACCTTCCCGTATTTTTTCCAAGAATTCCTGTAAAAAAAATGTGCTTTTGATTGGGTATGTAAAGATTTCCCAGATCAATCTGCTCTTTTTTGTTTTTGCTGTGAACATCCCTAAGGCTAAGAACAAGTTCTCCTTTCTCTGATCTTACTTCAAAATCAGTAAGTAGTGCTTTTAAGCCCATACAATAAGAAATATTTTAATCTTTATATTTGTTACTACTTTAGAATATTAAAAAGAAAAATTAAGGAAGTGCTCCTGTGCATCTCCAATTTATTACTGCGGTTTTTGTTTCCTCCCTTACAACACATGTTGGGTTGCAGTAATCAAGCTCAAACTCCTCCTTCATCTCCAAGTCAATCCACCATGTTCTTGTGTAATTATTGTAAAAAGAATTATCTGTTAAAGTTCCTTTTTCAATGCATTCACTTTCATTTGCTATTTCAATTGCTTCTTCAAGTGAGATTTTTTCATCTTCATGGATTCTTCCAATATTCTTATTAACACAACTATTCTCAATGCAAACACAATCTTCTTGATTATATGCTGCCTCTAACATAAAAATCTCTGTGCATACTTCTGGTTTTTTATAATTTGATTCATATCCATTGTTTATACAAAACATTGGATGGCAGTCAGAAGGTAAGGGAATACAATCATTATCAGTTTCACATGCAAATTCTTCTTCATATGGACATCTTTCTTCCCATGTTCTTAAACATTTCTGCTTTGACTCGCACCAGGTATAGCCTGCTGCACTAAGGCAACCATGCTCATCTGTTTCTCCACCAATAGGCTTTTCATCCTGGCATCCTGAAACTAAAAAAATAGCTATTATTGCTATTGTGAATAATATTTTTCTCATTTTTTATTTCCTCCTTTTGTAATTATCAATTGCGGTTTTTTAAGGAGCATTCCAAAAAAGAATGCACTCAATGCTATTAAAATTAAAAGTATTATGAATATTATTATTGACAGATTGTAAGGTGATGCCTTGGTTCCCTGAATTACTGCCTCTTCTGCAACCTGAGCCAGCTCTGCTCTGCCAATTCCTGCATCTTTTGCTGCTTCCATAACATTTAAAGCTCTTGGAGCTTCTGCAGCAAATGTCTGTGCTCCTTTCATTAGGAAACTCTTTGCAAAAACAAAAGTCATCCCAACAGCTGCAATTAAGGTTGTTATAAATGCAAAAAGAACTTTTATTTCTCTTGGCTCTATCAGCCTTTTTCCTTTAAATGTTAAAGAATAATATTTCCATTTTCTTTCTGTATCCTCTTTTTTTATTAACCCAGCTTTTAATAAAATATCAAGATGCTCTTTTATTGTTGATACTCCTAATCCTAATATACTAGCAAAATCAGAAAGAGTATATTTCTTTTTTAAAAGAAGCTTAAGTATGTTAAGCCTTGTATCTACAGCTATAGCTTTAAGTGTTTCCTTGTCTATGAGTATTTTTTCTTCCATACTCTAGAAAAAACAAAAGAACTATTTAAAGGCTTTTGTTTGTTTCGGTGAAAACCTAATCAAAAATATTAAATACTTCAAAAACAATAGTATAAGTATGAAGAACAAATACACTAAGGGTATCCTTGTTCTTATAGGCCTGGTTATTATTTCCCAACTTACAGGAATATTTAGTGGGATGATTAGTTCCTCAGTATCTTCCTCATCTTTTAAGACAACTTATTCTGATATCAACCAGCCGTCATTCTCACCACCCTCATGGGTGTTTGGTCCTGTATGGACAATACTTTATACTTTGATGGGAATATCTGCTTATCTTGTTTACAAAAAGGGAATAGAAAATCCGGATGTAAAATCAGCCCTTGTATTCTTTTCAATACAGTTATTCCTTAATTTCTTATGGTCAATAATATTCTTCGGCCTCAGCAACCTGTTGCTTGCATTAATAGAAATAATCATTTTATGGGGATTTATAATGGCCATGATAATAAGCTTCAAAAAGGTGAGCAAAACAGCTGCTTACATGCAGATACCTTACATTCTTTGGGTCACATTTGCAGCAATATTAAATTTTACAATATGGATACTTAATTAAGTTCAAAGAAATCTTTTTCCTATCAAATGGTAATCATTGTAAGGTGGAGTTCTTCTTTTGCATAACTCCTTAAAGAGATTAAGCAGAATGGGGTGTGTTATATATTTTTTTGCGTTTTCCCAAAATTCTCTAAGATGATTTGGATTTCTTGGATTTTCATACTGTAATGCTTGCATTGCCATTTCAAACTTGTCTATCTGTTTCAGCATTTTTGCTTCTTTTGAACTTTGATTTTCATATTCTGTCCAAAGTTTCTGTAATTCTTTTCCACTAGAAATAAGAGCTGCTAATTCTTTTATTTTATTTCCTTCAATTATAATTTTACTTTTTCTTTTTTCGATGTCCATCTCCCTTCCATGTTCTGAAACAAGGTCTCCAGTTAGAATTTCTGCAAGATCATGAATAATCGCCATTTTTATTAATTTTGAGCTGTTGCAACCTAAATCTTCTGCAAGAAAATATGCAATTGTAGTTACACTATATGAATGTTCTGCAATGCTTTCAACATTTATGATTCCATGAAGAAGCCATCCTGTTCTTGGAATTTTCTTCATTTTTCCAACTAATGAAAAGAATGTTACAGAATCATGAATTTTTCTTTTTAATTTGTTTTTTATATTAATCATAATTAATAAACAGTATGGATTAATGATTTATAAACCTTTCTATAAATTATAACTTTATAGTGGTAAATTAGAGTATTATTTCAAGAATTATAGGGCAGTGGTCGCTTCCTAGGATATTCTTCAATATCTCTGAGGAAAATATCTTTGATTTTAATTCCTTGCTTGCAATAAAGTAATCAATTCTCCATCCAATGTCTTTTGCCCTTGCATTAAAGCGGTAGCTCCACCAAGTGTAATACCCTGGCTCCTTATTGAAAATCCTGAATGTGTCTAAATATCCTTTTTCAAGCTGGTTTTGAAATGCCTCTCTTTCCTCTATGCTAAA
>CAZXME010000047.1:0-5513 GCA_964641515.1 uncultured Methanosarcinales archaeon
ATGCAAAGGAGCCTTAAGAGTTCTCTTTGAAACAGGAATGCCCGGCCAAAGCATCGGCCAGAAAGTTAAAATTGAATAATTCTAAAACTATTTTTTTCCGTAAATAACTGCTATAATTCCAATTAGGATAATTATTGCTGAATAAACAGGCCCGGAACTTGGTATGCTAACTGGAACTAATTTCATACTTACTAAAAAAGGAATTATTCCACCAAAAATAGTTAAAATTGCCAGTACAGAAATAACAAACTTTTGTGACCCCCATAATCCAAATGTTTTATTTGCATATAAAAACCCCATAATTCCAATCAGGATTATTATTCCGGAATAAAACGGCCCGCTTGTTGGAATGCCTGCAGGCAATATTCCAAAACTGCCAAGAAATGGAAGAATTCCTGCAAATATTGTTAACAGACCAATTATTACAATCATTATTTTCATGTTTTATCACCTCAATAACATATTAATTAACTTTTATTTATCTAAGTCCAAGATTTTTTTCAAGCTTTTCTATTTCTTTTTCTAAGGATATTACCTTTGAATATTCTCTGTACCATTCTTCATATAATTTTCTACCCTTTGATGTTTTTCTCCAGCCAGCCCTTGTTGCTTTTGTATGTAAATTACCTGCTTTATTTGCATGATTATTTTTTTCAGACCTTAATTTATCTAATTCGTTTCCCAATTTTGATCTTCTATGTCTATTTTGGATAGCCTTATCTCTATTAGCTTGTTCTAGTTTAGCTGATCCAACATCTTTTTTCCCTTGTTTAGCCATTCTATCTAATTCTTTTTTATGTTGCTTTCTTTCTCTTTTAAGTTCTTCTTTTTCTCTATTACGTTCTCTCCTTTCATCTCCAGTAGATATCTTTTTTGCATAACCACCCTTGCCAGAGAAAGCTTTGTATAAACAAGCTAAGCCCAGGACAATAGATACATACTTGCCCCATGGGCTAATGAGATCAATTAATTCATCTAGCCCGTCTATTGGAACCTTGGAAACATCTATATTTTTTAATTGTTCAAATACCCATGCAATAAAAAAGTAAAACAATGCCCACACAACTCCAAAAGCCTTGTGCTCCTTGATGGGAAAATAACTGTTAAGGATTAATAATGTGCCACCTATTATTGCTAATATAAGCACTATGATTCCAAAAACACCGTAGGCAGAGCCAATATAATAAATATATTCATCTGGTATAAACCTTATGGCAATCAATGAAACAACAATAGAAAATATTGTGGCAATTCCCTTGCTACCAGAAAACATCTTCTTTGCCGACCAGAAGATTATTGCAAACAATATAATCCACACACCTGCTTTGAGGAACATAAATGCCCCCTCCCCTGTTCCAAAAAGAAAGCTGAACATGCTGTAAACTCCTTCATACTGTGCACTAACCAAAGGGATTAACAAGGCTAGGAAAAGAGAAGACAACACTAACAAACCTCTTTTTTTGTTTAAAAGCATTTTATATAATTTTTAACTCCAGATTATTTAAATCTTTCTATGCTCCTGCTAAAAAATCTTAAATCAAAAGCTTTTTATAATAGTGGAATTTTCTTTTTATGATTTAAAATGGTTCAGAAAATAGGCGGCTTCAGGAGAAAAACAAGGCAAAAACTTTCAAAGCCAAGAAGAAGCAAGGGAAAAATAAGTGTCAGGAAATTCTTCCAGACATTTGAAGAGGGAGATAAGGCAGTCATGAACGCAGAACCAGCTGTGCAAAAGGGAATGTATTTTCCAAGATTTCATGGCAAAGTGGGAACAATAAAGAAAAAAGTTGGAAGATGTTACAATGTACTGATTAAAGACGGTAAAAAAGAAAAAATTCTTATAGTCCATCCAGTTCATCTAAAAAAGATTAAGGCATAAAAATGGTAAAACCTGAAATAATATCTGAAAAACCAATTACATTAACTGAGCTTAAGCAGGATATTGACAAGATAAAAAAGCGTGATAAAGAGCTAAACTTCAGGGTTGGGAAGACTGAAGAATATTTAAGCCATTTTATAACTTTGAACAAGGCAAAGGAAGATGAAATAATTAAAAAATTAGAAAAGCTTAATGTTCCAAGACTTAAAGATGTTCATATAACAAAAATAGTTGACATACTGCCAAAAACAGTTGATGAATTGAAAATAATTCTACAGGGTTATCTAACAACTGTCAACAATGATAATATGAAGAAAATTGTTGACGTGGTTAAAGATTTTAATGAAAAAGAGTAAGTAACCTTTTTTATTTTTCTTGATTGGAGTAATAAATAATTTAAAAAACAAAAGTTTATAAACAAAAAAATAATTTATAACTAAAATGGAAAGGCATGAAAAGGAAGAATACGTGACTATACTTGATTTTTTGCCAAATGGCTATCCATTTGACACAAGACCAAGCCACCAAAAGACTGCAATAGCCCAAGCTATAGGCAAAAAACAGTTTGTTCTATTAGAACTTGTTCCAAAAAAAGATGTGTTCTTACAACCTTATGAAGAGGTTTATATAGGACAAGACAAAAGGGATAAGGTACATCACATTAATGGAAGATTACCCTTTTCTAAATTAACAATGACTGCAAAATCAGAGCTGAAATTTGTGGTTAAAGAAATTGTTGAAAAAAATGAGCAGAAGTTTGTTAATTTTTTTAACAATGCACAACCATTAAGCACAAGAATGCATTCGATAGAATTGTTGCCAGGAATGGGCAAGAAGCGAATGTGGGAAATTCTTGATGAAAGGAAAATTGAGCCCTTCAAAAGTTTTGAGGATATGAAAAAAAGAGTTCATCTAATGCCTGATCCAAAAAAAGCAGTAACAAAAAGAATTATGCAGGAGTTAGAAGGAAAAGAAAAGCATTTATTGTTTGTTGATAGTTGATTTCTAAGTTTTATTGATTTTGGCTGAATAACCAAATTCCAAAAAGATAAGAAAGTGAGAGGCTTATTATGAAAGGTATAAGTACTGATGGAAAGTCCTTTGGCTGAAATACAAAGTAAAGAATTGTAAAAAAGATTATGAACAATACAGAAATAGTTCTTATAAGGCTTGGCTTTGAAACTTTTGCTTTTTTATGCATTTTTACTAAACTATAAGATTTTACAATTAATATTTAAATCCATCGAAAAACAAAAATTTTAAATAGTTGTAATATCATTACATGTTTACTAATCTTCGGGGTGGAAAAATGAGAGAGAAAACAAAAGATTTAACAAAAAAATTTTTTAAAGTAACATTTGGCTTGCTATTAATTATAGCTGGGATATGTAGTTGTATAAGATGGTGGCCACAATTATTAAGCCTCATAATGGGAGCAATAGGCCCTATTATTATTCTTGTAGGACTGATGTTTGTTTTTATAGGGTTCTCTGACTAAGAATTTTTTTTATTCTTTTATAATTCCATAACCTATTAGGCGCCATCTTGTGCCTATTCTTCTTGAGATGGATACTCTTGATTCAGGTTCTGCGCATACTGGAATCTTCAGGCTGCAGCCAATAAGGTTCTTTTTTATTTCCTTGACAAAACCAACAGTTGCTGCGGAATTTACATTCAGCATAAGAATCTCCTTTGGTTTTATTTGCTCTACAACAATATTGTCTTTAAGCCCTACAACTCTTTCAAGAAGATGTGTTTCAAGTTTAAAATCATACCATACTTTTGGTAATTTTCCTTTTTTCCCAACAATAGACCCACTTAAGCTGTCTGATTTTACAATAGCTGGATCCAGTAAAGTCATAACACCAACAGACCCACCAGGAAAGATTTCTTTTACGCTACATCCTCCAGTTACTAAACCAACAATTTTTGTAGTTAGTGGTTCCCATAATATTTTTCCGCTTTTTTCAATGTTTCTTCCAGGTTTTATCTCTATTTCATCATTAATCATAAGCTTCCCCTGCTTTAATGCACCACCCAAAATTCCTCCCTCTATTTTTGTTGGATCAGAGCCGGGCGGGTTAATGTCAAAAGATCTTGCAACAAACATGATTGGTTCTTTTGATGTATCTTTTTTAGGTGTTGAAAAACATTCTCCAACAGTCTGAATCAAAGCATCAATATTTGTGCTGTGCTGTGCAGATATGGGAATAATAGAAGAATCCTCATAGGCAGTTCCTTTGATAAATTCTTTTATTTGATTATAATTTTTCATTGCCTGCTCATCTGTGACAACATCTATCTTATTTTGAACAATTATTATTTTCTTTATTCCTGATATTTCCAAAGCCATTAAATGCTCTTTTGTTTGAGGCTGAGGGCATTCTTCATTTGCAGCTATAAGCAGCAAGGCATAATCTATTATAGTTGCTCCAGATAACATTGTTGCCATAAGGCTTTCATGGCCAGGAGCATCAACAAAAGATACTTTTCTTACTGGTTTTGTTTGTGTTTTACATCGTGGACATTTCTTACTAACACAAAAACATTCTGGCTCCTTACACTTTGGGCATTTCCTGAAAACAGTATCTGCATAACCAAGCCGTATTGTAATTCCTCTTTTGAGTTCTTCAGAATGAGTATCAGTCCACTTGCCAGATAATGCTTTAACTAAAGTTGTTTTTCCATGATCAACATGGCCAACCAATCCGATGTTTATCTCTGGCTGAATAGGTTCCTCAATTTTTTTTTCTTTTTTAATTGTTTTTTTTGAGGTTTTAGGGCTCTTTTTTGTTTTAGTTTTTTTTGTCTTAGCAGTTTTTGGCATTTTTTATTTCTTGACCTCTTCCTTTTTATCTGCCAACTCAGCAGCAGTCGGAATTTTGTCTTCTTTTTTTACTTCAGCTTTATCTTCTTGTTTATCAGCCTTTGGCTTTTCTTCTTTCTTAGGCTCATCTTTTTTCTCTTCAACCTTCTTCTCTGCTTTAGGCTTTTCTTCTTTTACTTTAATTGCTTTGCCGCCCAAAACCCTGACATTTATTTGTGATATTTTAGCATGTATTGTGTTTCCGCACACAGTTTTTCTTATTTTAATGCCTTTTTCCTTGTTTCTTATTCCAACACCGCCAACTGCCAGTATTTTTTTTCTCCCAGAGCCAAAAACATCTTTTCTCATTGGAAAGCCGCAGTAATCAGAGCCGCCAGTTACCTCAAGCTCAACATTGCCGAGCTCCAGAAAATCTCCTTTGAGTTTGTCTCCTATCTTTAAGCCAATGAATTTTCTTGCATCATCATCCTTAACTTCCTTTTGATATGTTTTTCCTGTGCTTGGGTCTGAAATAACAATTTTGAAATCAACCATTTTTTATTCCTCCTAATCCTATTTTATGATTATTAAGAACTAGAGTTTATGCCTTATATATAAGTTTTATGAAAAAACAGGCCATAACTATCAAATTCATGTGTATAACTTCAATCTGGAATATTAAAAAATAAAATTTAAGAAATATCTATCTGACTAAATCAATTCCAAGATCATCACTGAATCCTGTGGAAGCACTTGCAGGCTTGTTATTTTCTTTTCCCATAATCCAAGGAGAATGAACTCCTGTCATGATTGTCATAACAGTAAGCT
>CAZXME010000048.1:0-5471 GCA_964641515.1 uncultured Methanosarcinales archaeon
GCACGGCCAATAGAGCAGACCTGGCTTGAGATTGGATCTTTCTTAACAAGATTTGTTTTTCCATTAAGCTTAACTATTAATGGAACAGTTGCATTATGCTTGTCATAATATTTCTCAGCGATCCCATGATGTAGAATAAGACCATTATATTTTCCCTTTTCTGCTATTTTAAGAATATAACTTGGATTAACATTATTGAGGTTAAAATCTGTTGGCCCGTGCTCAAGGCCCTGGTCATATGCAAGAAGCAAAGACCTTCCATTACGCATTATCTTCTGCATCTGCAGCTTTGTCAAAAAAACCCACCTCTTTTTCCTAGCTTATCATATCAAGGATATCACACACTTTATAAATTGTGTCTTTTACAGTTCTTATGCCAATATTATCCTCTTCAAACGGCTTTTGCACAATACCACCAAAATGGCTTCCATCTCCAACAATAATCATACTGTGAATATTCATCCAGGCATGCATTGCCTCAATGGCTTTTTCCTGACCACCATTTCTTGATCCGCCGACAGCAATAGCTGCCCCAACCTTATTTTTTAATAAAAAGCCTGCTCTTCTCAAAACTAGAGTCCTGTCAAAAAATGCCTTTAACTGTGAGCTAATAGAGCCAAAATAAACAGGGCTGGATACAATAATTGCGTCAGCATCTTCTAATAATGGTAATAGTTTTTTCATATCATCTTTTATACTGCATTCTTTTTTGTCCTTGCATAAGCCACAATCATTACATCCAGCTATCTTGTACTCAGAAAGAAATATCCTTAGTGTTATAAAGCCCCTTTGCTTGGCAATGTCAAGCACATAATCTATTATTTTCTCATTATTTCCTCTTTTAGTCGGAGAACCGCTTATGCCAACAATTTTCATTTTTTTCTAAAATACCTTTTATCTTTTAAATTTTTTTATTTTATCAGACTTTTTCTTTATAGCTTTTAGTATTTCATTATATTTAAGCAACTTGTTTTTTGCACCGGAATGAGTAATAACTGATTCAGAATTTGCCAAGCCCATTTTCAAAGCAAATTCAATATCATTCTTCTTCATTATTCCTGATAAAAATGCTGAGGCAAATGCATCTCCTGCACCAGTAGTTTCAACAACCTTTATCTTGTTTGGAATCAGAACATAGACAATTTTTCCATCAAAAGCATAAATTGCTTTTTTTCCGTCGGTAATTACTATTATTTCTGGTCCAAGCTTATAGAGATCATTTAACATGATTTTCATATTATTTTTTCCTACTAATAATGATGCTTCTTCCTTGTTTAATATAAGAATGGTTGTTCTAACAAGGATCTTTTTTAAATAACCCTTGCCTTTTTCTGCAAGGTAAGTGCTTGGATTAAAAGCTATTTTGATATTATTTTTTTTAGCAAATTCTACTAGTTTTTCTAATGTCTTGAATGATTCAGAAACCATGGAAGAAAAATAAAACCATTTTGTTTTCAGTTTTTTTTGTTTTATGCTGGAAAATTTCAATTTGTTATTCGCACCCTTGTATGTTAAGATAGTCCTGTCATGCTCTATTGAGTCAAGAATTATGGAATAGCCAGTAATATCCTTAGTTAATTTGCCAATGAAATCTATTTTTTCTTTTTTTAATAAATCAAGAATTTTTTTCCCGTTTTCATCATTTCCTAAACTTCCAAGGTAAGCAACTTTGTGATTTAACCTAGCTAAAGAAACAGCGGTATTTGTTCCACCACCTCCTGTTGTAAACCTAAGTTCTTTAATCAAAATCTTAGAACCAGATGGATAAGCAATTAAATCTTCCTCAGAACTAGATGTTTTTATCTTTATAAGCTCAGACTTTGTGTGAGCAAAAACATCAACAGTTGCAGACCCTACTGTAATAATATCATACATTCTATTTATTAAATAAAGCCTTATCTTTATATATTTTTCTGAGAAAATTATAATTTAAAGAATATAATAAAGTTTATAGCAGAGAAATTAAAAAAATTAAATAAAAAATAAATTGTTTATTTTATCTGTGCAAGGGCATATATCTCTTTCAGAGCAACTACAACTGTTGCTGGCACAACAAATGCCATTATAGCATTAAACACTCCAGCAAGGTATTCACCAATGTATAATACACTTGTTAATGTACCTGATGCTCCACCAATATATGTAACCAGTACTAATGCTACTGCTACCAACACAAAATCTTTTGTTTGTTTTCCACTTACATTTATGAACCCAATTACCAATCCCAACACTATTAAGATAGATATTAGCCATGGTTCCAATGTTCCTAAATAACCGCCTATCAATCCCAGGATTACTGCAAGAACAACACCTAGAATAAAAGACACTTCTCCCATTTTTTTCTCCATTGTTTGCACCTCTTTATAGCTAGATTTTCTAGCTTTTTATGTATTTTATTTTAATTCTTTATAAAACTTTTGTAACTATTTTTTAGAAATCATTTTTTTATAATTTTCTTTGCAAAGTTTAAGAAATAAAACCACAGATTTTTTTATTAAAATTTTTAATTAAACAAATCATTTAAAATTTTTTATAAAAAATAATTTTAATATTCCATTTTTTTCTGGAAAATCTCTTTTAGATATTTTATCAAATATTTTTAAACAAGATTTTAAATTTTTTTAACAGCGACGATAAAATGAATTTTTTATTTATGTTAATAATATTTTTATCTACTTTTTATAATTTGTTCTCAAAAAATTGTTTTTTTAACTTTAAAAAAATAAGAATTTATCGTCGAGAAACATTTTTTTCTAGAAAAAAACGAAAACTATTTAAACAATAAAACAAAAAATAAAATTAGTGTTGTTCAAACACACAAAAAACCCAGAGGTGAAAAAATAATGGCAGCAAAGAAAAAGGCTAAGAAGAAAGTAGTAAAGAAAAAGGCCAAAAAAAAGACAGTCAAGAAAAAACCTAAGAAGAAAGTAGTAAAGAAGAAAGTAGTAAAGAAAAAACCTAAGAAGAAAGTAGTAAAGAAGAAGGCAGTAAAGAAAAAGACCAAGAAGAAAGTAGTAAAGAAGAAGAGAAGATAAAATTATTCTTTTACCTGCCTAACCTTTTTCTAGGCAGCTTTTATTTTTTTAATTTTTGTAAAACTTTAAATACTTCATTCTATTGATTAATTTAATGCAAGATAAAATAATCAAAATAATTAAATTGTTAGAAAAGGATTATGATTTAACTTTTTATTCAAGAAAAAAACCATTTAAGGTGCTTATTTCAGTTATTTTAAGCCAGCGTACAAGGGATGAGAATACACTAATCGCATCAAAAAAACTTTTTTCAAAGTTTGATACGCCCAAAAAGCTTGCGAATGCAGATATTTCTGAAGTGAAAAAATTGATAAAACAGTCAGGGTTTTATAATATAAAGGCAAAGAGAATAAAAGAGGTTAGCAGAATATTATTAAATAAGTATAATGGTAAGGTTCCTCATAAATTAGATAAACTTTTGGAGCTTCCGGGAGTTGGAAGAAAAACAGCTAATTGTGTCTTGGTTTATGGATTTAATATTCCAGCAATACCAGCTGACACTCATGTTCATAGAATCTCGAATAGGATTGGAATTGTAAAAACAAAAACCCCTGAACAAACAGAACACGAACTAATGAAAAAAGTTCCAAAAAAATACTGGATTAATATTAATGAGCTGTTTGTAAAGCATGGACAGACCATCTGCAATCCTATCAAACCAAAATGTGATAAGTGTTCTATAAGCGAATTATGTGATTTTAGTAAAAATTTACCAAAAGATATTTAAAGATAAAAGAATGAAATTATAAAAAATGCTTTTTTGAGGTGAAAAAATGGAAATAAAATATATTTTAGTGGTATTGGTTGTGATTATGCTTAGTGGATGTGCTGCAAAAGCCCCAGAACAACCAGGAGAAACTGTTACTCCAGATGTAACACCACCAGAAGTACCACCAGTAGAACCTGAAGGTCCGGTGGAAGTAGAAGAACCTGAAGTTGTTGGTGGAGCAGCAGATGTTCAGATTCTTAGAGCAGGATTTGATCCAGAGGAATTGACAGTAAGTGCTGGCACAGTTGTTACATGGAAAAACATGGACAACAGAGTGCATATAACCCTCTTAGTTGGGGGAGAAAGAAGCCCAAGCCTAAACGAAGGAGATACCTTTGAATATAAGTTTGAAGAAGCAGGAACATATGAAATTATGGATGCAGTATTTAAATTTAAGGGCACAGTAATAGTAGAATAAATTTTTTTATTTTTTTTAACTTTTTTTAAATTTAAGTAATTTTATATGAACTCATTTAATCCTTTTTGATTATGTTTGTTAGCTTGTTTAAGCTTTATAACCTCTTCTTTTACATTTTTATCAGAAAATAAAGGATAACCATACTCACCGTCAAAGCCCGGCTGAATCTTTATTTTTCCATTGCGAATATTAATTATTGCCTCTGCAATCTTTTCATTAGTTACTTTCTTTAGTTCATCAAATGATGAGTTAATCAACACATCCATCTCTGACCTTGAATTATTAACTAAATCATAGTATATTTTCCATACTTTTTGCGTTGCAATGCCTGAGTTCAAAAGATTTGATAGTATCTCAGACAAGGGGATTAATTTTTTGAATGGAACAGCATCTTTTGGAACAAAACCAACTTGGCGGTCTGCTAATTCCTCAACCCTGTGCAAAACACCTATGGTTAGCTTTCTTCCGCAAACAGGACAGATATCTTTATGTTTTAAGGATTCATTCGGGCTCATGCAAACATTACAGTTGCGATGCCCATCAAAGTGATACTTTCCATAGCTTGGATCAACCTCTATTGTTTCAACTAAGCCCTGTTTTGTTCTTATTGCATTTAATAGTAAATCATAATTTAATTCTTTTAAGTCAAAGATATTGCACTCGCGGCCTATGCGCCATGGCCAGAATGAATGTAAATCAGAATTGCTTACTAACGTATATTTATCTAACATACTTAAACGCCAGTTCATTGCAGGATCTGAGCTAAGCCCTGTTTCCAAGGCATGAATATGTTTTGTCTGTTCTTTAAAACATTGCTCAACACTGTCAAAGCCTGACTTTGAGCCAAACAGTCCAAACCAAGGAGTCCATACATGCGCAGGGATTATTTCTATATCCTTATCAATCTCTTTCATCATCTCAACAAAGTCAGGGCATTTTATTCCAAAGATTGGCCTGCCGTCATAATCAATTCTTCCAATTTTTTTTAGCTGTTCTGTTATCTGCTCAACAACATCAAAATTCTTTGCTAAAACAATATTATGGATTTTCCTTGATTTTTCATCCTGTTTGTACATTAATGAGATTTCTGTCTGGAGAACAAAATTAAACCCTGTTTTTGTTTTTAGAATTCCAGTTCCATCCTCTGTAAGCTCTGATTTAAGCTCTTTAATCCATATTGGATGAGTAAAATCACCTGTTCCAAGAAGGCTGAGGCCCTTTAATCTTGCATACTTCTCCAGATTTCCAA
>CAZXME010000049.1:0-5396 GCA_964641515.1 uncultured Methanosarcinales archaeon
ACCTGCCTTGCCTCAAAAACCCCTTTTATGTCGAGGCCTTGATAATGCTTTAATATAATTGCAGTTGCAATCCTGCTGTTTGTAAAGCTGAATGTCATGAAATAAATGCTGTTTTTTGCTTTCTTTATTTCCTCTGCAACATAATAAGCACAGTTATCCTCTGGGCAGAAATAGTTTTCAATTTTTTTATTGTTTAAGTAAAATTCAGGGTAAATTACATTATCTCCTTTTCTGAACTCAGAGTTCCATAATTCCTTAAATTCATCTTCATAATTCTTAACAAGGTAAAATGATTCAATTATAATTAAATTATTATTATTTTTATATGCACCATTTTCAGTTGGATTAAGGGAGCCAGTCAAAACAACCTTATTATCAATAATGCAGAATTTATCGTGCATCAAACCAGAAGATGAATCTTTTTTTGCAAACTTAAGATGTTTTACAAGGTAAAAATTAGCATCATCAACCACAAGTTTTATATCCATTGTTTTGCTTTTCTTATTCAAAACATTAATACTTCTTTCTAAGTCAAGGTCATAAAAAGCGCAGTGAACAGATTCTTTTGCACTATTGATAACTTTGAAAAGCTCTCCCTCGCAGTCATCCTGTGGGCAGAAAAACACTTTTGGAATATTCTTGTATTCTTTAAGCTCTGGTTCTGCAAGGTTTTTATTTAAATTAAGGTTAGAGCAGCCACTAATTAGAATAATAAAAAATAAGCAGATTAGTTTTTTAGGCAAGGTCATGAAATCATGTTAGGAATAATTTTTTTATAAAACCTAACTAAGAAAAAGTGAAAGGTTTCCGGAGAATACCTTTAATTTACAGATAATCTATTGATTTTTGTTTTTCTAAAGGTTTAACCTCCAAATAGTTTCTTAAACCAGTTTATTATTTTTTGAATAAAACCTGGTTCAATACAATTGTTATCAATACATATATTACTTGAGCATTCATAATTATTATTACAAGAAGATTCTTTAGGTTTCTGGTCTTTGAAAGAATTATTTAAACTACAATAATTACTTTTAGTTTTTGTACCAACTGGAACACAATTTCCATTCAAGTCGCAACCGCCAGAATTTCTTTGGTTGAAGCATTTTTTTGGTGTTCCAGAACATTTATCAATAGTACATGCATTATTATCATCACAGTCTGAATCTATTGAGCATTGATCTAGTTCTGGACAATCTTTGTCATTTTCATATTTACAATTTGGTGGACAATAATTGTCTCCAGTCACACATTCTGTAATTTTTGTATTACTACACTTCTTAGGGCTACCAGAGCAGACATCTTTTGTTGAATCATTATTATCATCACAGTCTGAATCTATTGAACATTGATCTGGTTCTGGACAGTCTTTGTCATTGTTATAATTACATCCGTCAGAACATATACCATCGCCTGTCTCGCAATTATTTTCTTCAGGAATTTTTGGTATAACTCCTTTATCTAAACATTGTAATTCATACAGATAAATATCCAAATTTCCATTCTTATTACTATTAAAAACTATCCTACCATTATAAATTAAGGGGCTGCTTTCATAAGAGGTATCACTAGTAATCCTAAATTCTTTATTCTTTGAAATGTCAAATAAGTATATATCTGAATTGCCTTCTCCCAAATAATATTTACCATTATTCTCATTTCTCCAATCTGCCCATGAAATATAATTACCAGATAAAGTTAAATGTTCCTTAGGTGAATTTGAATTAGTAAGTTTTGTTTTTGTTCCAGTACTTATTTTATATTCGTAGATATCATTATTCTTATCATTACCATCTATCCATATAACTCTTGTGTTATCAACTTTTGGTCCTTCTTCTTTATATTTCCAAAAATTCAAATCAATATCTGCTATTTTCTTGATTTCTCCTGTTTGGATATTATAAAGCAATAATTCACTATTAGGCATAACATAGGAATCGCCATCTGATGGATTGGTTTTCCAATGTATCCATGTAACATATTTATCTGAAACAGACGGATTAATATTATCTCCTTCTGCTTTATAGATTTCATTTGTTTTTCCATTCCCTATATCATATAAGTATACTGAAGTTTCTTCATTTACGTTTGTAGTTTCTCTTAGTGTAGAATACACTATATAGTTACCTGATATGTCTCTTCCAGAAATCCATCTTCCATTATCAATTATTGTTTTTTTAGAATTTGAGTTAAGATCATACAAAAATACTGCTTCTTCTCCATTATGGTCCCCCCCTAGGTTATATTTTCCATAAATAATTTTATTATTATTAAAATCTAAACCTATAAACTGTCTTTCAGAACCATCAATAAAAAACTCTTTCTTTGAAATTAAATTATAAGCATATACCTCATTAAATCCCTGTTTTTTGCGTTGATCAAAATATACTACATAATTTCCATAAATTTTTGGGGAATGTTGATCATGTGTATTAGTTGTTATTCTAATTATTGAACATTCATCAGGTTCTTCACAATCATTATCATCTTCATATTCACATTGAATGGGACAATAACCATCATTATCAATACAGACAATAATCTTGTTATGTATGCATTTTTTTGGAAAGCCAGTGCAAATATCATCTGTTGATTCATCATTATCATCACAATCATAATTAGATGAGCATTCATCAGGCTTAAGATTTTCTGCACAGTCTTCAGGACAATTTATATCAGTTTCCCCATTTGGATCTAAGTTAATTTCATCAACTGTGAAATCTATACTATTATAACTTGGCCATCCATATAATTCATATATCATGAATCCACCATTAAAACCTAGTTTTTCTGTTGTAAACTCATTTATTTTAAAGTTAGTACATCCATTATCATAACTTTCTATATTTTTTAGTGTTATATTAAAATTATATCCTGCTAATGAAACTTCAGTTGAATCACCTGTGTTAAGATTTGCACTTACGTAATCGGTCCCCGCTTCAGAATCAGAAGGATCTACTGGACCAATAATCATAACATTTGCAGAATTTTGATTTGATGGGTCAACAAGCAGATAATAATCATATAAATTGTTATTTCCTAATAACCTATCTAACCTTTCAAAACCATGATAACCAAGTTTCTTGGTAGTTTTATTATTTACAATAAAAGTAGCTAAATAATCTCCCCCACTATAACAAGGAATATCCATTATTACAATGTTTTTTATTATGAATTCAGTACCTTCAAGATTAATTGTTTTTTCTTCACCTTCAGAAAGTGTAATTGTTTTTGTTTGATCTCCCCCGTGAAGACTAATCTTAACATTGTCAGTTCCATATTCACAAATTCCATTACCACAAGTTGCCGAAACTGAAGTTACAAATAATAACACAACTAATAAAGTAATTAAAGTAAATTTTTTCATATTTTTCACCTCTTTATTCAAACATGAGTTATTTTAAAATAGATTTATAATGTCAATTCAGCTTGAACTTATATAAAAAAGTATTGATTTACACTATCAAACTTGTCAAATTCTAACTAAGAAAAAGTGAAAGGTTTCCGGAGAATACCTTTAATTTACAGATAATCTATTGATTTTTGTTTTTCTAAAAAGAAATCTATATAAAGATTAGAATACAATAATATTGAAATGAACAATAAAGGCCAAAACTATCTATTATTTGTAATATTAGCTATCTTAATCGTACTAATTATCTGGCTGATTATGAAAAGACTTGGTGCTTAAGATGACTAAATTATCAATAAATGAAAAAATAGAGAAAGCAATTGAAATATTTGTTATACTATTTGGATTATTCATATTAATTCAGATATTAAGGGTTATATTTGATGGTTCTTGGACTAATGAAGACTTAATAATTGGATTATTAATTTTTAATTTAGGTTCAATATTTACAATAGGTGTATCAGTTGCTCAGCTGAAATCAGATCATAATCACCTTAAGGGACAGTTCAAAAGTCTTGCAAGTGATTTTAAATCGCAAATTAAAATAAATTGAATTCTTATTTAAACTAAGTTCAGTAGTTTCTTGCACTTAATTATCCTTTCGTAAGATTCATTTATTTTTTGCTTAGGGATCTGGCCTTTGAGCACAGCATCATAAACAGCATTAAGAAGCCTCTGGAAATGATCATGTTTTCTGACAAGTTTCTTAAGCCTGCCACTTGTATCCTGCTCTTTGGGATAGCTTATCAAAAGTATGTCATTGCACTTAGCAGCCTCAACAATTCTTTTTGTGCCATCCTTATCCTTATTGTTATAATATTCGCTTAATGCCCTCATAAAAAGCTCGTCTGTTACAGACAAACCATTAAAGTTTAGGTTTTGCCTAAGATAATTCTCAATATTTGGCGAGAGTGTAGCAGGAACTTTATTATCCAAGAAAGAAAGCACATGGCCTTTCATAATGCTAATAATCTTATCCTTTTTTATTGCTTTGCTGAATGTTGATTTAGCTAAGTTATTATTCTCAAAACCAACTATACTCTTCTGCATTCTGAGGTGAAAATGAGGGTTTTCATCCAGTGAGCCATATCCAGGAAAATGCTTGCCAACTGCAATTATATTATTTTTTTGCATCTCCTGGATAAAAATACTGCTTAATTTATTAACTACTTTTTTCTTGTCTGAAAAAGATCTTCCAGATTTGCTCATATAACCATTATATCCTTGCTGGGCAACATCCAGAACAGGAGCAAAATTCATATTAACTCCGCACCACCTTATTATCTTAATATAGTTTTTAACATCCTTTTCAAATTCTTTAGTGATTCTATCTTTTTCAAACTGCAAGCCATATTCTCTCACAGGTTTTAGTGAAACAACATTTTCAAACAGGTTAAAATCATATCCCCCTTCTCCGTCAATAGCCAGGAACAAACTTTGATCAAGTTTCTTTAATTTGAATACAAACTTCTGTAATTTTTTGATATCAGTAATGCCTTCTTTTTGAGCAAATTTAAATCTTCCTCCTATGCCTATCATAAGCCCTCCAATTCCTAAATCAATATAACTTTTTATAATTTGAAATATCTTTTTTTGGTCTTTGATTGGAGGCGTAGCTACAATAAACATCTGCGCTATTTTTCTTTTTAGTGGAACTTTTGAAGAATTCATTTTTTTAGTTTAATCAAACTTTCAAGTTGTTCTATGCTCTTTAGTAAAGAAAACTTTGTCTCTGCGTGCTTTTTGTCTATTTTATCAAGAATATTTTTGATATATTTTCTTTGTTTGTCTTTTTCTGGCTTGTCTTTAAATTTGAATTTCTTACATCTTGCAAACAGTAGGCATTCACTATCAAGGACATTTCTCAGAAGTTTAATGTAATGGATTTTATTTTGTTTGAAATGGCCCACAAACTTAAAATCGTCTTTATTAAAAAGATTTTCAGTAAAATAGATTATTTCATTCTCAAGATTCCAAGGGATTATAA
>CAZXME010000050.1:0-5323 GCA_964641515.1 uncultured Methanosarcinales archaeon
TTATAGTTGAGCATGAATCCATAAGTTGGAGTATTCGGTGAGTGAAGCACTGGAAAAGGGGTTATTGTAAAGCTCCCAAAGTTAAGTATAGATCCTGCATAACACGGCACTTTAAGAAAAATTTTATCTAATTTATCTGTCCAGTATTCTTTTACAACACTCTCCATAACCTCTTTCTCAGCAAATAATGTTATGTTTTTCTTCCAGTATTCAAACTCCTTAATGCCCCCTATATGGTCAAAGTGGTTATGCGTTAATAAAATAACATGCAAGTCCCTTATGTTATGTTCTATTAGCTGATGTCCGATATCTGGTGGTGTATCAACCAAAAGGTTAAAGCTGTTTATTTTAAACAATAAAGAAGTTCTTTTCCTGATAAATTTTCCTTTTTTTCCCAAAGCAAGCCTACAATGCCTGCAATCGCAATCTATTGAAGGAATCCCTTCTGCTGCCCCTGTTCCTAAAAAAATTATTTCCATTAGGTCGCCTTTGTTAGTTTATGAAAAGTAAATTTTTATTTTGGATTATATTAATCTTTCGTTTATTAAATATATGATTATGCCCTTCCTCTTGATTCCCCATCAACAACACCGCCTGCAATTAAATGAGCAACCCTTAATGGCTCAGGCACCAAAGAATGAGTGCATGTTATGTCAATTATCTCTTCTGCCTGTTTTAAGGTTAGGCCAATGGCCTGAACAAATATCTCTCCTAACTGATGAACTTTTCCTGCTTTCTTCAATAAATTTATTTTTTCTTCGTGATTAAGCTTTGTCAATGCTTTTTCTATCTTTTTAAAGTCAGGATAGTCTCTCATCACAACAATTACAGGAATTCCTGTTTTTTTATTTAAATAAGAAACATCAATTACATTAAATCCGCCAACAGCTATTCCATCTAATATAACCGCCTGGAGTTGCGGCTTAAACTTGCATTCATTGATCATCTTAACAAGTTTTTCTGTTGAATCATCACCATCAACCTTTACTTTAGTTGAAAGAACACCGTCAATAAAAGATCCTCCGCGATAAACAGTTCCAATAACAATAACCTCTTTATCATTGAATTTATCAAAAGGGCCATCATCAATTCCCAAGACACGGATCTCTTTTTTCATACCCCATAATAAAGCAGGGTTTTATATTAATCTTTCCTTATTTTACTGAATAATTTGTTTAATAATTGTTAGTTAATTTTTGGCGACTGTTAGAAACATATTTAAATCACTTTACTTTTATTCATATTATGACAGATCAATTACCTAAAAAATTGTTAATTAGTTATTGTGGAATTTGTTGCTCTCTATGCCCTTCTTATAGGTCAAAATATTGTCCCGGTTGCTCAGAATTAAAAGATTGTAAGATTGTCCAATGTGCAAAATCCAAAAATATAAGGTATTGTTTTAAGTGCAGCAAATTCCCTTGTAAATTGTTTGAAGAAGGATTTGATTGGAATCTTGATAAGTTTCCACTGCTTAAAAAATTTAAATTAGGTACTGTCAGGTGGAAACCATATGCTAAAGAGTATATTAAATTGTTTAAAATAGGAAAAAAGCTTGATAAAAATAACAAGGTTAAAAAAATTAATAAAAGATACAAGTAATTCTAAGTTAACCATTAAAAAACTTCTTTTAATGGTATTAAAATAGTTTTAGTAGGGTTTTTATATAAGCCAAGGTTACTATTGTTCTTGTTAACTATTAAAAAAGGAGGATGTAATAATGTGCGGAATATTTGCTTATAAGGGAAAGGGTAATGCAACAGAGATTGTGTTTAATGGTCTCAAGAAACTGGAATACCGTGGTTATGATTCATGGGGTATTGCATTTAAGGAAGACTCCAATATTAAAATAATAAAAAGAGTCGGAAGAATAGAGGATTTCAAGGAAAAGTTATCAAAAAGCCATTTTGCAATTGGCCACACAAGATGGGCAACCCATGGTAGTGTTACAGAAGCAAATGCACATCCCCATCTTTCAAACAATAAGAAAATTGCTGTTATCCATAATGGGATAATAGAAAATTACGCAGAATTAAAAAAATTCTTAATAAAAAATGGCTATAAATTCATAAGCCAGACAGATACAGAGGTTATACCAAACTTAATACAATATAATATGAAAGATTATAATTTTGAAGATGCTGTTAAAAACACATTAAAAAAGCTGGAAGGCAGTTTTGCAATAGCTGCAATAAGCAAAGATTCTGAGAATATTGTTGCAGCAAGAAGAATGAGCCCACTGGTTCTTGGAATTAACAAAGACGAATTTTTCATATCATCTGATATTCCTGCATTTTTAGAGCATACAAACAAGGTAATAGGTTTAGACAATAATGAAATGGTTATAATAAATGACAAAATAAAATTAATTAATTTCATAACTAACAAAGAAATAAAAAAAGAGCCGGAAACAGTAAACCTTAATTTTAAAGAATCAAAAAAAGGCAAATTCAAACACTATATAATAAAAGAAATAAGCGAACAGGAAGAATCAATAAAGCGTGCAATTGAGCAGGATCAGGATTTCATAAAGAATATTGCAAACCAAATTGAAAAGGCATTTGGCGTTTTCTTTATTGGCTGCGGAACAAGCTATCATGCATGCCTGTCAGCATCTTATTTATTTTCAAAAATAGCCAAGAAGCATATTAATGTTGTTCTTGCATCAGAGTTCAGAAATTACAGGCATTTCCTGACAGAAAATACATTAGTAATTGCTGTTTCACAATCAGGAGAAACAGCTGATGTGCTGGATGCTATCATGGTTGCAAAGGAAAAGCATTCAAGAATAATCTCTATAGTTAATGTTCCTGGCTCAAGCCTTACAAAGCTCTCTGATGATGTTATAATGGTAAATGCTGGCCAGGAGGTAAGTGTTCTATCAACAAAGAGTTATACATCACAGCTTGCAATACTGTCATTATTAGCTTATGCCTCAATAGGCAAGTTTGAAAAAGGGAAGGGATTAATAAAAAAAACAGCCAGTTATGTTAATGAGATAATATCCAAAAACCTTAATAAATTAGAAAGTCTGGCAGATATGCTAAAAGACAAAAAAGATATATTTTTAATTGGCAGAAGCCTTGGTTTTCCAACTGCATTAGAGGGAGCATTAAAGATAAAAGAGGTCTCTTATATACATGCAGAAGGTTTAGCAGGTGGCGAGTTAAAGCATGGAACACTTGCACTAATTGAAAAAGGTGTTCCAGTGATTGTTATTTCAACTAATGAAACAAGGAAAGACATATTAAACAATGCACTAGAAATAAAAGCAAGAGGAGGATATATAATAGGGTTTAACTCTGAAAAGAGCGAGGTATATGATTATTTTATAAAAATTCCTCATCTTGAAAACATGGAACCAATATTAGGAATTATTCCAATACAAATCCTTGCATATTATCTTGCTGTAAAAAGGGGTTGTGATCCTGACAAGCCAAGAAATCTTGCAAAGTCAGTAACAGTAAAATAGGTGAAAAAATGAAAAAACTTTTTGGAACAGATGGAGTAAGAGGCAAAGCAAACATTTACCCAATGAATGCAGAGACAGCTTTAAAATTAGGAAAAGCTGCTGCTGCTGTTTTTATGAATGGAAAAAAGAGGCATAAGATAGTTATTGGAAAGGATACAAGGGTATCATGTTATATGATAGAAAATGCCCTTACATCAGGAATATTGTCAATGGGTGTTGATGTCCTGTTGGTTGGACCAATGCCAACACCGGCAATATCCCATCTTACAAAATCCTTTGGTGCTGATGCCGGAATAGTTATTTCAGCTTCTCATAACCCTGCAGAGGACAATGGAATAAAATTCTTTGACAAAGATGGATTCAAGCTTTCAGATGAAACAGAAAAAAAGATAGAAAAATTAACTTTTTCAGAGATAAAAGTAGAACATATAATTGGAGAGCTTCTTGGAAGGGCAAAAAGAATAGATGATTCTCAAGGCCGCTATATAGAGTTTGCGAAAAATTCCATTAATAATCTATCTTTAAAGGGATTGAAAATAGTGCTTGACTGCGCAAATGGTGCAGCATATAAAGTAAGCCCATTGATATTTGAGGAGCTTGGAGCTCAGGTTATTACAATAAACAATAATCCAAATGGTCTTAATATAAATGATGAATGCGGCGCGCTTCATCCAGAGCAGATGAAAAAATTTGTTGTACAGTATGAAGCAGATATTGGGATAGCACTTGATGGGGATGCTGACAGGGTTATTATGGTTGATGAGAATGCAAATGATGTTGACGGCGACCAGATAATGGCGATGTGCGGAATTTATATGCAAAAAAAAGATATATTGAATAAAAATACAATTGCAGCAACTATCATGAGCAACATTGGCCTTGAAATAGCCATGAAAGAAAAAGGGATAACAATTATAAGAACCGCAGTTGGCGACAGACATGTAATAGAAGAAATGAGAAAAAATAATTACAATCTTGGCGGTGAGCAGTCAGGCCACATCATATTTTTAGACCATACAAAGACTGGTGATGGAACAATTTCAGCGTTACAGGTTTTGAGAATTATGAAAGAAACAGAGAAAAAATTGTCAGAGCTTGCAAAATGCATGAAAAAGTTTCCACAGGTTAATGTTAATGTTGATGTAAAGAAAAGGATTGATTTTGAAGTAATGCCAAATGTGATGGAAAAGATTAATAAAGCAAAGAAAAAATTAAAGGATAATGGCCGTGTTATTGTGAGGTATTCAGGAACACAGAATGTTGCAAGAATAATGGTCGAAGGTAGTGATAAAAAGGAAATAAAAAAATATGCTGATGAAATTGCTGATGAAATAAGAAAGGAGGCTTGTTAAAAATGAAAGCTGTAATAATGGCTGCAGGAAAAGGAGAAAGGTGTTATCCTTTAACTTTAACTAGACCAAAGCCAATGCTTAAAATAATAAATAAGACTGTTCTTGAGCACAATCTTGAGCAGCTAAATGGGTTGGTTGATGAAGCAATTATAATTGTTGGCTATAAAAAAGAAATGATTATGAGCAAGATTAAAAAAAGGTATCACAAAATCAAGATTATATATGTTGAGCAGAAAGAGCAGCTTGGAACAGGTCATGCATTGATGCAGGCAGAAAAATTTGTCAAAGATAAGTTTATTTTGATGAATGGTGATGACCTTTTCTCAAGGGCAGATATTGAGAAATGTTTATTACATGATTACTGCGTTCTAGGACAGGAGGTAAAAGACCCTGAAAGGTTTGGAATAATCTACTGCAACAAGGGCATTGTTAAAGAGATAATTGAAAAATCAGAAAAACCAAAATCAAACCTTGCAAACATAGGACTTTACATTCTTGA
>CAZXME010000051.1:0-5199 GCA_964641515.1 uncultured Methanosarcinales archaeon
TATATTTTTCAGGATGTTTCTAATTCTGTTAACGGGCTTTCAGTAGATGAAAACTTAAGAGTATTAAAAACCACTATTGATGCTGCATGGAGAAGTGATGCAAACCACATAACTGTTGTAATCCCTGTTTTCCCTTATGCAAGGCAGGAAAAGCAGGAAGGGAGAGAAGGAATAACTGCTGCGGTTGTAGCAAGAGAACTCGAGGACCTCAACGCAGATCAAGTCATAACGCTTGATGTCCACAATTCAGCAATAGCAGGCTTTTTTAGAAAGGCAAAGTTTGAAAACCTGCATGCATCAAAAAATATAATTGATTATATAAATGAAAAAAGAGATGTTTTTGACACAAGCAATTTTGTTGTGATGTCTCCTGATGCAGGCGGCGTAAGAAGGGCAAAGCACTATGCGCATAAACTAAAAACAAAGCTTGCGTTTTCATACAAAGAAAGAAATTACGACATTCCCAACTCAATTGATTCAGTCAGGTTAGTGGGCGATGTCAAAAATAGGGATGTCTTGATAGTCGATGACATAATAGATACAGCAGGAACATTGATAAGTGTTGTTGAAGAAGTAAGAAAAAATGGTGCGAAAAAGGTTTATGTTGCATGCAGTCTCGCCTTATTTAATGGAACTGCAATTGAAAAGATAAAAAATGCTTATGAAAATGGAATTCTAAGTGGGGTCATAGGTACTGACGCAGTTTACCACAGCGAAGAATTCAGAAAAAATAATTCATGGTACCATGAGGTTTCTGTTGCAGGCTATTTTGCAAAGGTTATTAGCAGTTTAAATCATAGAAAATCAATAAGCAAGTTACTTGAATAATTTAATATTTCTGATTTATTTTTTCTATAGAAAATAAATGTTTAATAGACAAAATAGATATTGTTGAAAATACAATGCTGGTTATTGCAATAACCTGGAAACCAACAAACATTGATAATACTAAAGGCGTTGCAACCCCTATAGAGGCAAAAGCTCCTTTTAATGCCATTGCTGAATCAACCTCTTTTTCAAAAAGGGAATGTAGGATAGGATAATTTAACCCTAAAAATGAAGAGTGAGCCAATCCAATAAGAAAAATTCCAATGCCAAATGTTAAAACACTATGTGAAACAAGAAGGATAAAAAAACCAGCTATTGAACTTAAAAGAGAAACATAAACAAACCTGTTAAAACCATATTTATCAGATAGCTTTCCTATGAGAAGAGAAAAAATACAAATAGTCACACCATAGATTGATATAATCTTTCCAACATAATTCAAACCAAAAAGGTCTGTTATTCTTATTGGAATCCTGCTAATCATTGATCCCATTATAAAGAAAGAGGAAATGATAAATGGAGCAAAAAGCAGCATTGATTTGTTCTTAATCAGCTTTATTGGATGTAATGCATGCTTTTCAACAGTATCTATATCTGAAATGAATAAAAGTAAGATTGATCCAAGGCATGCAATCAAAAATAAAATAAAATAAATGACATTGTACCCAACTTTCTCAATAAAAAAACTCATGAAGAAAATTGTTACTGCAGAGCCAATAACAAGGAATGAAAAAGATAACCCTGAATAAAATCCACGATTTTCGTTGGTTGTTAACTTTGTAAGATAGGTTCCATGGGATATCCAAAGCATTGATCCCGCAAAGGCTAAAATAACAGAAGTAATGTAAAGCATTATTTCTGACCTTAAAACAACTGAAAGTATAAAAAAAGGATAGGCCAAAGATGAAAAAAACAATGATTTCTTTAGGCCGAATTTCCTGCAGAAAAAAGGTGCAATAAAATTTGCTGGTATTGAGATTATGTAAATAATTGAAAGCGCAATAAAAGAAATCATCTCAAAGTTTTTTGTGTAAAATATGGATGAAAGATATTGCTGTGAAGAATCAAACCCTGCAAACATAAGGAAGAATGCAATTATAAGAAAAATTATGCTTTTGTTTTTCATGTAAACCCTGTTTTCTATTATTATTAAAAAAACTTTCGTTATTTAACATATTTTAAAACTTCAGAAAGGTTATTGTTATTTATAATATAAGTTGCAGTTTTCTTTAGTTCATCTGAATCAGAATTAAATGCTATTGACAGGCCGACTTCCTTGAAAGCCTCAATATCAACATCACTATCACCAATGTAAACACACTCCTCTGTTTTTATTCCAAGATTATTGCAAAGCTCTCTTATTATTCTTGCCTTGTTTTCTTTTCCTGCTCCGACTGGCCATATAAATTCACCAGAAACCTTTCCATCTTTTATAACAAGTTTATTTGCAAATATATAATCAACCTGAAAATCTCTCTTAACACGTTTCACAACATCAATGCTTGAAGAACTTACAATGGCACTTATCATCTTGTTTTCCTTTATAAAATCAAAGACATCCTTAACACCTTTATTGTATTCAACTGAATTAATAAGCTCATAATAAGGACCGGCATCCCTGCCTTTCCAAAGCTTTGAAACAACTTCCTCAACAAGCTTTTCATAATCATTGTGAAGATGCTCTTCTGTCAATTTTTTTCCTTTCTCAAATGTACCAAATTTCTTATGCAATTCTATCCAGAAATTATGAGGCTTAAAAATCACGCCGTCAAGGTCAAAGCATATCAATTTGTATTTCATTTTAAATGATAAACTTATTGTAATCAATTTAATTAATAAAACTTTCTAATTAAATAATTCGGAAAACCTACGGAATTTTTTAAAAAGATTTATATATGCCTGATAATAATCTCATTTTAGTTAATCTTATAATTAAAGCAGGCAGGTGGATAATTATGGCCAAAAAACAAAGCAAAAAAACTAATGCTAAAAATACAAAAGAAAATGACCAGTTCAAGGAGATTGAGTCAAAGCTTCCAAAAGATGCCCAGAAAAAATTAAAGTTAATCAAGTCTAAGCTTGATAAATTCCAAAAATTAATCTTGAAAAAGTTTGAAAATTACATAATTGGCATTGCACTCCTGCCACCAAAAAAGCCTGAAAAAGATGAAAAGCCAAGCGAGCAGATTAATGTTCTTATTTTGGTTGATGATTCTGACAGCAAGAAAATGTCTAAGGATGAGCTAAAGACAAAGCTTTCATCTATTATAGAAGAAATGGCAAAAGATGTTGATAAAAATCTTGCACCACAAACAATTATCCTTTCTGAACTATGGCAGAGCTGCTATGATGCAAAATATGAGTTATTAGAGCTTATTGCAATGTCTGCCCCTGTTTATGATACTGGAATGCTGTCTGCAATAAAGATAGCTGAAATCCATAAGTCAATGGTCATCAAAAAGTTTGAGAAATATATTGTTAGTTATGTACTTGCAGGCTCTCTTGTTCAGGGAAAAGCAACAGCTGAATCAGATATTGATGTCTTTATTGTTGTAGATGATACAGATGTCAAAAAGATGACAAGGGCTGAGTTAAAAGACAAGCTAAGGGCAATAATAATAACAATGGGGATGGAAGCTGGCGAAATTACAGGAATCAAGAATAAGCTAAATATTCAGGTTTACATACTTACAGACTTCTGGGATAACATAAAAGAAGCCAACCCAATAATATTCACCTTTTTGAGGGATGGAGTTCCATTTTATGACAGGGGAATATTCATGCCATGGAAACAATTACTAAGAATGGGTAAGATAAAGCCATCTGCAGAGGCAATTGATATGTACATGAACAGCGGAGAGCAGATGTTAAAGCATGTAAAGTCTAAGATAAGAGACCTTGGAATGGAAGACACATTCTGGGCTATCTTAACACCAAGCCAGGCAGCGCTTATGCTTTATGGTGTTCCACCACCAACTCCAAAAGAAACACCTGAACTGATGAGGCACCTGTTTGTAAAAAAAGAAAAAATGCTGGAGGAGAAGTATGTAAAAATACTTGAAAACAATATTCAGGTTAGGAAAGATCTTGAGCATGGAAAAGAGAAGGAACTTAGCGGCAAAGAAGTAGATGTATTATTAGAAAACGCAGAAAATTATCTGAAAAGAATAAAAAAATTATTTGGTCAGATAGAAAAAATAAAAGAAGAGGAATCAATGCTTCATGTTTATGACACAGTTCTTACAGTTATAAGAGACATCCTTAAGCTAGAGGGAATAGAAAAAGCTAGTGATTCGGAAATAGTAAAAATATTTGAGAATGAAATAATAAGCAAAGGAAAGATTCCTGCAAAGTTCTTAAGAATATTACACTCTATAATGAAAGCAAAGAAAGATTATGATAACAAAAAACTAACAAAAGCAGAAGTTGAGAAAGTTAAAAAAAGCTCACAGGAATTTATCAGATTTATGGTTGAGTACATACAAAGAAAGAGGGGTATGGAAATAGAAAAAACAAAGGTAAGAGTGAAATACGGGGACAAATATGGAGAAGTCCTTTTGCTTGGAAAAAAGGCTTATATCATACATGACATTGACCAGGAAGAAAAAAGAATTACAAAGGCAGAAATAATGCCTAATGGTAGCTTAGGGAAAATCACAAAGAGTTCTCTTGAAGAGCTTGAGAAAGAGCTATCAAAGATAGAGATTCTGTCAAAGGTCTTTATAAAAGAGCCAATATTTGAGGACATGAAAAAAATCTTTGGTAAGAATGTAGAAATACTGGTCAACTACTGATTTTTAACATTTTTTAATTATATTCTTTATTATATATTTTCTATTTTACTTAAGTTTATTAACCAGAAAGACATTGTATTGATATTGGGGGTTATATGAGAATAAGTTATAAGACAGGTTATAAGATATGTGATGCCATGACAAAAAAGCCTGTTTCTGTTTCACCAGAAACTTCTATTGAGCAATGTGCTTTAAAGATGAATGAGCACCATATAGGAAGCCTTGTTATAACAAAAGATTCAAAGCTTCTTGGCATATTATCTGATAGGGACATTGTAAGAAGAGTTATTGCAAAAAGGCTAAACCCTAAAGAATTAAAGGCTGAAGAGGTTATGATAAAGAAAGTTATAACAATTGGTCCTGAAAAAGATATTTTTGATGCTCTCAAAAAGATGAAGGACACTGATGTAAGGCATTTGCCGGTTATGGATAAAAAAGAGATGATCGGGTTGCTTACATTAAAAGATATACTCAAAATACAGCCAGAGCTATTTGAGCTTATGGTTGAAAAGTTTGAATTAAGAGAAGAAGAAAGAAAACCAATCTTTGGTGGACCAATATCAAAAGGCATATGTGA
>CAZXME010000052.1:0-3447 GCA_964641515.1 uncultured Methanosarcinales archaeon
AATTGCAATATCAGCAAGATTTCCCCCTCTCTTTCTAAGGTTTGTAAATGCAGCATGCCCAGGAGTGTCTATAAACAAAATCCCAGGAATTGTGAATTTTATTTTTAGTGAATCAAGCAATGGCCCGCATGTCTTCTTAATAATATCCAAGGGTATTAAAGATGCCCCTATTGCCTGTGTTATCGCCCCTGCCTCACACTTAACAATATTACTGCTTCTAATGTAATCAAGCAGGCTTGACTTTCCATGGTCAACATGGCCCACAACAGTGCATACAGGTGATCTGATAGTATTCATCTTATTTATCAGGAAATTATATTCACTTTTAAAGCTTTCCAAAAGCTTTATATTAATCTTAATTCTTTATTTTTTTATGAAGACTATGCAAGAGGGCAAGGCAGGAATTAAGGCATATACAGCTGAAACAGTATCAAAAGATATGCCTGTTTTTTATAATCCTGTTATGAAGCTTAACAGAGACATAACTATTTTGCTGTTAAATTCAATTGATAAAAAAGATATGCAGGTTGCACTTCCATTAGCTGCCACAGGAATAAGGGGGGTAAGGTTTTTATTGGAATTAAAAAAAAGTAAAATAAAGAAAATTTTCCTTAATGACAATAATAATGACGCAGTAAAGCTGATAAAAAGTAACTTAAAGCTAAATAAAATTAAGTCAGGCAGGAAAGTTAATATATCAAATCTTGATGCAAATCTGTTTATTTTAAATTCAAAAGGATTTGATTATATTGATATAGATCCATTTGGTTCGCCAAACTTTCTGTTAGACAATGCAGTAAAAAGGCTTGGAAGAGATGGAATTCTTGCTGTGACTGCAACAGATACAGGCGCATTATGCGGCAGTTACAAAAATGCCTGCTTAAGAAAATACTCAGGTAAGCCACTAAGAAATGAATTCTGCCATGAAATAGGATTAAGAATTCTTATTTCAAAAGTTCAATTAATTGGGGCACAGTATGACAAGGCCTTAACACCAATATTATCATATTCAAAAGAGCATTATTTCAGGGTTTTCTTTAAGTGCATAAAAGGAAAAAAGAAAGTAGATGAATTAATGAAAAATATTGGTTATATTTTGCACTGCAAAAAATGTCTTTTCAGGAAAAACACGAACAGTATATTCAATGATGAAAAATGCCCCTTGTGCAAATCAAAACTTGACTATGCTGGAAAGCTTTGGTTAGGCCAATTGTGGGACAAAAAACTTATAAATAATATGTGTAAAAATATTAAGAATTTAGAGGACAAAGAGCTGGTTAAACTCCTTGAGATAATAAAAAAAGAATCAAAGATAAGCTCAGTTGGATTTTATGATCTTACAAAGGTTGTCAAGCACAACAAGCTGAGAAACGTTCCAAAAAAAGATTTATTAATTAATGAGATAAAAAAAGCAGGATTTAAGGCTGCTGAAACACATATCAGGCCTAACTCAATAAGAAGCAATATAGAATTAAAAGAATTAATAAAACTGATTAAAAAAATTAACCAATAGCCCTTCTGACATCAGTTACTTCAACAGAGTTTACACCTTCTATTGATGATACATTCTGCTCTAGCTTGTCAGTGCTTCCAATGTCTTCATTGCTTACAAATATCAACTCAAGTGCTTTGAGACCGAATGCAATTGGCTCTATGTTAACTTTTCCAACCCCACCACCATATTCTGCAATAAATACCTTGGCTTTCTCTTCTATTGCCTTTAAGTCAGTTTCTGGGCTTTCAGGCATTATCCTAAGAGTGATTACAACATCTGCCATTTTCAGTTTGGACCTGTAAAACCGCATTCTGGGCACGTATACGTTGCTGCTATCTCTCTGCAGTGCTTACATCTCACTATTTGAGCTTTACCACAGTTAGGACACATAAAAACTGCTACTCCTTCTTTATTGGTCATTCTTTTACTACAAGAAGAACAAATAAGTTCTTTTTCATCCATTTTAATTACCTCAATCAATATAATATAATAAAAAGGTTCTTCTAGCTAACTTAAAAACCTTATGATTTCATATAAACTTATTATAATGTAATTACTATTTAAAAAGTATAACAAAAGTTTTTAAATAAATAAAAAAATGTTAATTATATGTCTATATTTAAACAAAATCTTAAAGAATTAGAATTGCCAGATCTTCCTGACTTTAAACCTAAAAAACTTTCTATTACTAAACCAGCTAAAAAAAAGAAATTGATTGGTGTTACTGAAAAGCCAAAATTAGTGAAAAAAGCCTTTAAAAGAAAAGAAGTGCCAGAAAAAAAATTGAAAAAGAAACCAAAGGAGAAGAAGGTAAAACCAGAGCATCATTTTATTTTAAAGGGGGGCCATAGGATTAAAAGCATGAAAGAGCTTAAAGAGTCAATTAAGTTTATGGATAAATCCACATTTGATCATCACGTAAAAAAAGACAAAAATGATTTTGCAGAGTGGATTAAGAAGGTTATAAAAGACAAGGATCTTGCTGAAAAAATAAAAAAAGCAAGCAATAAAGAGCATGTGCTAAATCATCTGGAGTTTAGGGAAAAAGAAAATGAAATGACAAATAAGGTTAAAATACTTGAAAATGAGCTTAAAGAGAGAGATAAGCTTGTAGCTAAGAGTTATAGTGAATTAAGAAAAAAACAGGCTGAATTAGATAAACTATCTAAAAAGCAGGCTCCTGCTCTAGAAGCAGGAATTGAGAAAAAAGAAAAAGTTTTGATTAAGAGAGAAGATGAAATTAAAACAAGAGAAAAAATTCTTAAAGAAAAGGAAAAAGAACTAACAAATAAAAATAAGGAATTAAATTCATTGCAGAGGGAGAAGGAAGCAGTTGATAAGAAAAAATCCATGTTTGAGTCAATGAAAAAAGAGTTAGAGGAACTTAAAGAAAAACAAAAAAACATTGAAAAAAAGAAAGAGATATTAAAAAAAGAGGCAGAATTATTTCTAGAAAAGAGGAAAAGAATTGGAGAAAAAGAAGAGTTGCTTCAGAATTTAATTTCAGAAAATGAAAAAATAAAAGATAAATTATTGTCAAAGGAAAAATTACTTGTTGACCAGGAGAATGGATTAAGGAAAAAAGAGCAGGAATTATCAAAAAAAGAAAGATTATTAGATGATAAAGAAGAAAAAGAGTTTCAGATTTCATCACCAGAAAAAATTAAACAACCTATAAAAAGAAGTAAAAAAGAAAAAGTTAAACTAACCAAAAAAGCTAAGAAGGAAAAACTTAAGGAAATCAAAAAGATTGAAAAAGAAGAAATAAGTTTTATGATAAAAGGGATTGGTGATTATGTTACAAAGGGAGACATCTCAGGAGCAAAACATGCATTATCAAGAGTAAAGAGGTCTTATGACAAATTAAATAAACAAGATAAAAAATCCCTAAAGTATGATATTATAGCTTTGGAAACAGATATCAAACTTGCTTCTCTAAACTTATAAATAAA
>CAZXME010000052.1:3547-5079 GCA_964641515.1 uncultured Methanosarcinales archaeon
TTTTTAAAGCCTTTTTTATCCATGTAAAATTTAGAAATGTTTATATAGTCAAACTAAAGCCTATAGTTTATGCTTAAAAAACTAATTATAGTGTTAATGTTGCTAATTTCAATAGAAAACTGTTATGCTGCTACTATCTACGGAAATATTTATGATTTAAACCTTAACAAAATGGAGGGCAGGGTAGAGGTAGAGGTTGACTCATCACCAAGGCAATATCAAGTTTCTACAGACGGAACATATTCTTTTTTCCTGTTAGTGGGAAAATACACAATCAAAGCAAAGTATGAAGAATATGGAAGAGTAAAATACATTGCTGAAGAAATAATAACTGTAAAGGATGAGGGTGAATTTAGGCATGATATTGTAATGTATCCAAGCCCAGAGGAAGAAGAAAGAGTTATAAATGAAACAATAGAAGAACCTTCTAATGGAGAACAACCTATTCTTTTATTTGTGATTATTGGATCTGTTTTTGTAATATCTATCCTGCTTGTTGTTTACTTCTTAAAAAAAGGAAAGAAAAAAGAATATATTCAGGAGAAAAAAGAAGAAAGTTTTGATGAAGGAAAAGAGGAAAAAGAAGATATTGAGAATCCTGAGAGCCTGGACACAATAATCAAGATTATTAAAGAGAATAATGGAAGAGTAACCCAGAAAGATATAAGAAAGCAGATTCCGCTGTCAGAGGCGAAGATAAGCCTTATGATAACTGAATTAGAGGATAAAGGGATTGTAAAGAGGATAAAGAAAGGCAGGGGCAATATAATAATATTAAAAAGAAAATTTAGTTCTGATTAAAGCTTTAAAATATTATATTTTTTGGAAACTAAATAATACACTTTTTATCATTTTTGTATTTCTAATGATTTAAATTCTAATACTTAAGTTCTTTAATATAATTATTTGATTAGTTTAAAATTAAAAATCTTTAAATATGTCTTATTTTTCCAAATTCTTATGAAAATTTTAGCATTTGTTGATGTTCATGAAGATATGAAAGCATTGGATAGTATAATAAAAAAGTCCAAAGATGTAAGTTTATTAGTATGTGCAGGAGACTTAACTGTTTTTGAGCAGAATATGGACTTAATGCTTTCAATGCTCAACAAGATAGGGAAGCCTGTTTTGATGATCCATGGAAACCATGAAACAAGCACAAACCTCAGAAAATCCTGCTCTTTATTTAAAAATATAATTTATCTGCATAAAAAAAGTTATGAAATTGGAGATTACTTGTTTTTAGGACATGGAGGGGGAGGATTCTCAATGCATAATCCTAAATTTGAAAAAATAGCTAAAGTGTTCAGCAGGAAAATAACAAATGAAAAAAAAGTTGTTTTTATATCTCATGAGCCGCCATATAAAACAAAATTAGATTATATTGCCAAGGGTCACACTGGAAGCAAACCATTAAGGAAATTTATTAAAGAGAATAATTTAAAGCTTGTTATATGCGGGCATTTGCATGAGAACAAAAACAAAATTGATAAGATAAGCAATACATTAATAATTAATCCTGGACCTTATGG
>CAZXME010000053.1:0-4883 GCA_964641515.1 uncultured Methanosarcinales archaeon
ACATTTAAATAATAAACAAGTTAATTTCTTGTCATGGAACCAAAAACTGGTGATAATGTCTTAGTTGAGACAAAAGAGAAACAGATGAAAGGAATTCTTATGCCTGTTCCTGAGAGCGAGGAAGATATTGTTATTCTGAAGCTTGAGAGCGGTTATAACATTGGCATTGATAAGAAGAATGTTAAGGCAATTAAGCTGATTAAAAGCCCTGTTGAGAAAAAACAAAAGCCAGCTGAAATAAAACTCAATAAAAAGCTTCCAACAGTTTCTATATTGCACACAGGCGGAACAATTGCCTCAAAGGTTGATTACAAAACCGGGGGAGTAATTGCAAAATTCTCTCCAGGCGAGATTATTGGCATGTTTCCTGAGTTAAAGAAAATTGCAAACATAAAGTCAAGGAAGATAGCAAGCATGCAGTCTGAGATGATGAGGTTTCCACATTATAATCTTATGGCCAAGGAAATTGAAAAAGAAATAAAGTCTGGAACAGATGGGATAATAATAACCCATGGAACAGACACAATGCATTACACAAGCGCTGCATTAAGGTTCATATTGGAAGATTTGCCTGTTCCTGTTGTTTTAGTTGGCTCTCAGAGAAGCTCTGACAGAGGCTCAAGTGATGCTGGACTGAATTTAGTATCTGCCTGTTATTTTATTGCAAATTCTGATTTTGCAGATGTTGCAATATGCATGCATGAGAATATGAGTGATGAATCATGCTTAATCCTGCCAGCTTTAAAAACAAGAAAAATGCATACCTCAAGGAGAGATGCTTTCAGGCCTGTTAATGCAACACCAATTGCAAGGGTTAATTTTAATGAGAAAAATATTTCATTTATGAAAGAAGATTATAATAAGAAAAACAATAAAAAATTAAGCTTAAAATTAATTAATGAAAAAATAAAAGTTGGATTAATTAAAACGCACACAAACATGTTTGCAGAGGAGTTTTTGGCTTATAAGAACTTTGATGGATTGGTTGTTGAAGGAACTGGTTTAGGCCACATTCCAAACGAGGAAATAGATGAATATACCAAAGAGAACAAGAAGATTTTTGATTCTTTAAAGGAAATGATAAAAAAAGGCTTAATTGTGGTTATGTCCTCTCAGACAATCTACGGCAGAATACAGATGAATGTTTACACACCAATGAGAGAGCTGCAGGAGATTGGAGTCCTGGGCCACCTAAGTGATATGACTGCTGAGACGACTTTTATTAAACTGGCCTGGCTTCTGAGCAACTATAAAAAAGAGGAAGTTAAAGGCCTGATTACAAAAAATCTCAAGGGAGAAATCTCAGAAAGAATCGAAGATAAGACATTTCTAAAATAAGATAATATCAAATTTATGTTATATAATAATAAAAATCTTGAATCAACTCCATTCTTGAGTTTAAGTATAAATTTATCTTAAATTATCAACTCAAAAACTTTGATGGAAATTGACCGCATTGTTCTAATAAAAATTTGTGTCTTTCTTTGAATGCTTCTTTTACTTCTGGGAGAACAATTTTCCTATTCCAATCCTTTAAAGCTTTTCTTAGGTTATCCTGCATAAGTTCTTTAAAAGGTTTTTCTGGATTTTCATACCACCATAATGAAAAGAAAGGACCGATAAAATGTGATGCGCCATCAGCAGATGATATAATTTTTACTTCAATAGGTGCTGTGTTAAGATCTATTTCCATCTTTTTATCCATAATTTCAACATAAGAAATAGCTTTTTCTAAAAATTGCTTTGGAAATCCTAATTCAATTAGTTTTTCCTTACCTTTTTTTAGAGTTTCTTTATACTTGTTATCAAAATCAAGAATTTTCCCATAATCATGAAGCCATACAAGGAGTAAAACTAAATTTCTATCAGCTTTTTCATATGTATCACAAAGTTCCAAGGCGATTTTTTCAACAATTTCCAAATGGTATTTTATAAACCATTTATGATGAATGAATTTAGGATTTTTTGATTCTTCAATAACATGAAACTTAAATTTTTCAATTAATTCTTCCATATAATCATATTATAAAGTGTTATATATATAAATTTATCTAAGCTTTGACTTAAATTTGGTTATTTGAAGGTAAGTTTAAATAAGATAAAGAATCTAACTAAAAAATTATTGAAGGGAGATTATATGGAATTAAAAATCAATCCGGATGTTAAACTGGCTTATCCTGATTTAAAAGTGGCCATTATAGAAATCAGGCTCTCAGAAGAACCAAAGTTTAACCAGGAAATAAATGACTTGAAAAAGGAATTAGAAGAAAAAATAAGAAAAGATTACAAAAATCCAGAAAATTTATCTAGAATAATAAAATACCATTCATTTTACAAAAAATTTGATTCAAAAGTTCCCATGGAATTTCAGATAAGATCCATACTTAACAACAAAGGAATTCCAACTTTTAATCCTATTGTTACATGCCTGTTCATGGCAGAATTAAAAAATATTATTCTTACTGCAGGACATGATTTGGATAAGTTAAGTGAAGAAATTGAGGTTTTATGTTCTGATGGTGCTGAAGAATACACAAAGATTAATGGGAAGATACAGAAACTTAAAAAGAACGATATATTTGCTAAAAATAACTTAAATATCATATCAAGTGTGTTATACGGTCCAGATTCCAAAACAAAGATTACAAATGAAACTAAAAACTGTTTGTTTATGTGTTATTCATTCGGCCTTAATGAAGAAGACCTTAGAAACCATTTAAATGATCTGGCAGGATATTTGAAAATCTTTGTTAAAGACAACATAACAATTAATGAGATTAAGATTGTTTAAAAATTTTATACCTTAGTTATTATCTTGCATCTTTTACATAAAAACTTATCTTGTCCAGTAACAAAAGGAATAATATTTTGCAAAAGCAAATGAGTTTTGAGTTGAAAGAAAACAATTGTAACTACTTCAAAAAAGCAAATATTTTTAAAGATTAAAATATTATTCTTAATTATGGGTAAAAAGGAAAACATTGGGGCTGATTATGTACGTTATACGCCTGAATCAGAGTTAGACACATTATTGCTTAAAATACCTTTAGAAGAAATAGATGAACTAAAAGAATTTGTTAAAGAAGAATTTGGAGTAATGTTTAATAAAGAATATAAATTTAGGGGATTTAAGGAATTGGGTTATAGTGAAGAAAAAATAAAAAAAGAAATAGATTCCAGACTAAATGGTATTTCTATCGAAGTTTCTTCAAAATATCCCACTTTGTTGAAAGAAGTTGATGTTAAAAACGGAGGAATAACTGAGGGAAAAATTCATGTTGATGAGGAATCTGGGCTTTTATCATTCGAACTTGAAGATTTTATAAAGGGCGTTAAATTAAATGATGTAAGCTATGATATTATAGTTTATAATAATTCATCTATTTTGGATAAAAATAACCAATGTTTTAATAAAAACAATGAAATAAAAAAAATCTTCGAATCAACTTTAGAAAATTATTTTAAAATATTGGAAAAATATGATAACCCAATAAAGGGTAATAACAAATAAGTATAGTTTATTTAACTAATTGTAATAAGGTAATCAATAAGATTTATAAAGTTCTTGTGTTTTTAATTGATTATGCAATTAGACTATGAAAAGCTTAATTTCAAATGCGGGATTGAGATACACCAGCAGCTTGACACACATAAGTTGTTTTGCAGCTGTCCTTCTTTGATTAGGGATGACAAGCCAGATATTATTGTTAAAAGAAGATTAAGGGCAAGTGCCGGAGAAAGTGGCGAGGTTGATGCTGCTGCTTTGCATGAAGTGAAAAAGGAAAAACAGTTTATTTATCAGGCTTATTCTGACACAACATGCTTAGTTGAACTTGATGAAGAGCCTCCACATGATTTAAATAAAGAGGCACTGGAAATAACCTTGCAGGTTGCATTAATGCTTAACGCAAAAGTAGTTGACAAAATCTGCTTTATGAGAAAAACAGTTGTAGATGGCTCAAACACTTCCGGCTTTCAAAGGACTGCCTTGATTGCAACAGACGGTTTTGTTGAAACATCAAAGGGAAAAGTAAGGGTTGATAGTATTTGCCTTGAAGAAGAGGCTGCAAAGATTGTAAAAAGAACTGAAAACGAAGATACATATAATCTCTCAAGATTAGGAATTCCATTGGTTGAGATTGCAACTGCTCCTGATATAAAAAGTCCAGAGCACTGCAAGGAAACTGCAAAAAAGCTAGGGATGATGTTAAGGTCAACAAACAAGGTAAAAAGAGGCCTTGGAACAATAAGGCAGGATGTTAATCTTTCTATTAAAGGAAAATCAAGAGTTGAAATAAAGGGATTTCAGGACTTAAAAAATATGCCCAAGATTATTGAGAATGAGGTAAAAAGGCATCTTAAATTAATAGAAAAAGGAGAAAATCCAAAAAAAGAAGTAAGAAAAGCCAATAAGGATTTAACAACAACTTTTATGAGACCAATGCCCGGATCTGCAAGGATGTATCCTGAGACTGATATTAGGACTATTAGACCAGATATAAGCAAAATAAAGATCCCAGAATTGATAACAGACAAGTCAGAAAGGCTTGAAAAAGATTTCAAATTAAACAAGGAAATGGCTCAGATACTTTCAAATTCATATATATCAAAAACTACTTCAAAAACATTAACTGCTGATATGGTAATTAAGAAACCAGACAAAACAGAATTTTTCATGAAACTTGCAAAAAAATACAAAAACATAAAGCCATTATTTATTGCAGACACTTTAATTAATTCAGAGAAAGAAATAAAGAAGAGATACAAAAAAGAAATAGATGTAAGCAAGCACATAGAAGAGATTCTTGATTATCTTAACAAAGGAAATATATCAAAAGAGGCTGTTTTTGAGATTTTGGTTGAGAAAGCCCAGGGAAAAAAGG
>CAZXME010000054.1:0-4799 GCA_964641515.1 uncultured Methanosarcinales archaeon
AGAAATGAAACATCTGGATATGATTATTGCACAGAATCTCTTGAACAGGAAGTCCCTAATGAAACCTGTGGCTGCATTGATTCAGAAATCAATAGAATATGCACAGATAATGGTTCTGCAAACATAACTTATACATGGAATTATAAATTCTGTGGAGAGCCTTATACACAGGCAGAAGAAGATAAAGATTGTAGTTGCATTTATACAGAATGGCAGAATAACACCTGTATATCTGATGGTTATATGCAGCAAATCAGAAATGAAACATCTGGATATGATTATTGCACAAAACCTTTATCGCAAAACATTACCAATCAAATATGTAATATTTCAAAAATCACAGAAAAACATGTTGAAAGCTTTTCTGGAGGGGGTGAAGGAGGCAGTAGCTTTAGATGTATTCCAAACTGGCAGTGTACAAAATGGTCAAAATGTTCAAAAGAAGGAACACAAACAAGAATATGTACTGATAAAAATAATTGCAGAACAACATCTGGAAAACCAATAGAAAAGCAACTATGTAATTACATACAACCAAAAAAAATTGAAATTAAAAAGAAAAAAGAATCATTAATAGAAGAAGAGACAACTGTAAAAAATGAAGAAGCTAAAACTATTTTTGCGCAACAAGGAGTTTTATTAGGGGGTATATTAAATTCTTCAGTTGATAGAGAATCTGATAAAAATAACAGGGATTTGAATAAAATCACGGGAAGAATATTTTATGATACTTTTAATATGAAAAATAATAATACGAGTACAATTATAATTAGTTTAGTAGCAATAACTGTTTTATTAGTTTATTTCTTAAAATAAAGCCTCGAGAGGGAGTTGCACCCCCGACCTGCAGATTACGAATCTGCTGCTCTGGCTAACTAAGCTACCGAGGCAATTACATAATTAAAGATGTTTTAGCAGTTCTTCTTTGTTTGGAAACTTTTTCTGACACTCAAAGCATATAGCATGCTTTTTTCCTTTTTCATCCTTTACATAAGTGCCTAAGATTTTCTTCAAAAAAGTCTCATCAATCTTTTTTTTGCATATTTCGCATTTCATAAAGCAAGGTTAGATTATGGCTTTATAAATCTTTTTAAGATATTAAACTTATTTTAAAGTAAAATAAAAAGATATAAATAGTTTCAATACCTCCAAATTATGGAAAGAGGATGATAGAAATAAGAATTCACGGAAGGGGTGGCCAGGGAGCTGTTACAACAGGCCAGATAATGGCAATAGCGGCTTTTGATGATGGCAAGCAAAGCCAGACATTTCCAATGTTTGGTGTTGAAAGAGCAGGAGCACCTGTCCAGGCATTTGCAAGGATTTCTGATGAAAAAATAAATATAAGAAGCCAGGTATACAACCCAAATATAGTCATTGTTTTAGATGCCTCTTTGCTTGAAACAGTTGATGTAACATCTGGCTTAAAGGAAAAAGGCACATTAATAGTTAACACAAACAAAAAGCCAGCTGATTTAAGCATAAAGGGAAATTTTAATATTCATACTGTTGATGCAACATCAATTGCATTAAAGATTTTTGGAAGGCCTATTGTAAACACGCCAATGCTTGGTGCATTCTCAAAAATAACAAATGAAATATCGTTAAAAGCATTAATCAAAGCAATTGATGAAACATTTTTAAAAACAAAAGGAAAAAAAATAGCTGAGCTTAACAAAGAGGCAATAACAGCTGTTTATAATCAGACAAAATGACAAAACCAAAAATTAGTGTTGGAGCTGTAATAGAAGAGCCAGGCTCAACAATAAAAAACAAGACAGGCGGCTGGCGCTCTTTCAGGCCGGTTATAGACCAGAAAAAATGCATAAAATGCGGAACCTGCTGGAAGTTCTGCCCAGATAATGCAATAAAAAAGAACAAGAAAGGCGAGTTTGAAATCAATTATGATTATTGCAAGGGCTGCGGAATATGCGCAAAAGAATGCCCTGTTAAGGCAATAAAGATGGTGAAAGAGGAGAAATGAAAAAAGTAATTGAAGCAAGCACTGCTGTAGCACTTGGTGTAAAGCTATGCAATCCAGCAGTTATACCTATGTATCCCATCACTCCTCAAACGCATATTGTTGAACGCCTTGCAGATTACATAAATGATGGCCTATTAAAATCAGAGATGATTCATGTAGAGTCAGAGCATAGTGCTATCTCTGCTGCCCTTGGCTCAGAGGCAACAGGTGTGAGAACTTTCACAGCTACTGCTTCCCAGGGATTGGCTTTAATGCACGAAATCCTTTTTGTAGTTGCAGGAATGCGGCTTCCTGTTGTAATGGCTGTAGCAAACAGGGCTTTAAGTGCTCCAATAAACATCTGGAATGACCAGCAGGATTCTATTTCAGAACGTGATACTGGGTGGATACAGCTTTATGTTGAATCAGCACAAGAAGCTCTTGATACAATAATTCAGGCATATAAAATAGCAGAAAACAGGAAAGTTTTACTTCCAGTTATGGTCTGCCTGGATGGTTTTACATTAAGCCATGTTTATGAGCCAGTTGATATTCCTGAAAAAAAAGATGTTGATAAATTCCTTCCAAAATATAATCCTTTATTCAAATTAAATCCAGAAAAGCCAGTTACAATGGGCCCAATTGGATTCCCAAACACTTATATGGAATTCAGAAAAGCAACGCATGAGGCAATGCTAAATGCAATTGATATAATCAAAAATGCTAATAATGATTTTAAAAAATCTTTTAACAGGTCTTATGGAAATGGTCTAATTGAAACTTATAAAATAAATGATGCTGAATATGCTGTTGCAACAATGGGAACTGCATGCAGCACAACAAGAATTGTTGTTGATGAGCTAAGAAAGCAGGGAAAGAAAGTTGGCTTGATAAAAATAAAATCATTTAGGCCATTCCCAAAACAAGAAATAATAAGCTGTTGCCAAAATATCAAGGGAATTGCAGTTATTGATAGGAATATATCACTTGGAAATGAGGGTGCATTACTCACTGAATTTAAATCAGCATTTTACAATCAAAATAAGAAACCAATAATAAATGGCTTTATTGCTGGCCTTGGTGGAAGGGACATAACCCCTGACCACATTAAAACAGCTTTTAAGAAAGTAGAAAACAGCAATGACATTGAATGGTTGCTTTAGTTTTTTATTTTTTGGATAATAGAAATGACAGCGGTACATCATTTAATCAAAGAGATAGATACAAAGGAAGTATGTTTGTATTGCGGAAACAGTCTCAAAGGAAAAACATGGGATTCAGAGTTTGAATCAGAAATTCATTACAAAACAATTGTCTGCTCTGAATGCAAATCAACGAACAGGGTTAAAGTTGATTTTCACGGCTCTGGCCATGACCATTGGGATGGCAATGGCTTTAAAATAAAAGAAAACTTGGAAAAAAAGATTAAATAAAATGGAAGAAAAAATAGCTGGGATAACCACAGAAGAATTGTTTGCATCAGGTCACAGGGCATGTGCAGGATGCGGTGTTGCTCTGGCAGCAAGGTATGCCTTAAAGGCAGCTGGAAAAAATACAATAGTTGTAAATGCAACAAGTTGCTTAGAAGTATTTAGCACACCTTATCCAGAAACTGCATGGCGCGTTCCATGGATACACGGTGCTTTTGAAAATGCAGCATCAATTGCCTCTGGAGTTGACAGGGCATTGAAAACACTTGGAAAAAGAAAAGAAACAAATCTTTTAGTGTTTGGTGGTGATGGCGGAACATTTGACATTGGCTTTCAGGCACTTTCAGGAGCAGCTGAGAGAGGCCAAAACTTTTGCTATGTATGCTTTGATAATGCAGCTTATATGAACACCGGAATACAGCGCTCAGGGGCAACACCAAAATATGCCTCAACAACTACAAGCCCTGCAGGAAAAATAATTCATGGAAAAACAGAGTTCAAAAAGCCAATGCCTTTTATAATGGCAGCTCACGGCGCTTATGTTGCAACAGCAAATGTAGCATTTCCATTAGACCTTATAAACAAGGTAAAGAAAGGCCTTGCATTTGATGGCCCAGCTTACATACAAACTTATACTCCTTGCCCAACAGGCTGGAAGTTTATTAATGATATGGCAATAGAAATTGGAAAGCTTGCTTTTAATTCGACTGTAATCCCACTTTATGAAATTGAAAATGGAGTATTATCTATATCAAGAAAGCCAGCAAACAAGATTCCTGTAAAAGATTATCTTGTTACACAGGGCAGGTTCAAGCATATGACAGAAGAAGAAATAAAAGATGTACAAAATCATGTTGATGACCAGTGGAAAAGACTTCTTGAGCTTGAAAAAATCAAAGCAAGATTATTTTAACTAATAACAGTTCCCTTAAAATCCTTTCCTTCTAAACAATTTTTAAAATTAATCAAATCAGTTCCTTTGATAATTATAACCTTAAGGTTAAGTTTTTCTGCTTCCTTTGCTGCAATTGGATCAAATGGGGCATTAAGGCCTGGGTCCCATTTATCTCCAATTATTTTTCTAAAGTCTTTCCAAGATATATTTTTTATTGGTCTTGCATTGCCATTACCTTTTCCATTTGGGTCCTTATCATAAACATAAGTTATGTTACTCATATTAATCACTGTTTTTACATTAAAATTGTTCGCAAGCCTTACAGCATCGTAATCAGTGCTCCATCCAGGCTTCCATCCTGCTGCAATTAAGATCTTTTCCTTAAAGTCAACCTTTTCGTTTGGATTATGGATAATTCTTTCATCAACAATATCAAGGAAAAGTGTCTTTATGAGTTGGGCATTTAATCTTGTTGCATGTATCCCCATCCAGTCAATGTCATCTATTCTAA
>CAZXME010000055.1:0-4786 GCA_964641515.1 uncultured Methanosarcinales archaeon
CTCCTGTTTTTTTATCAATTGTAAACTCAAGGTTAAGCTTTTCATCAATAATTTTGCCTTTCATAACATTTATCAATAATCCTGCATTCTCCAGAACATCAATTATTGTTTTTCCGCTTGGAGAAAAATCATGAGAGCCAGGTATTGCATAAACTGGAATATCATTGTCCTTTAATTCCTTGAGTTTTGTAACAACAACTTTCAATGATTCAATATCTGGCAGGGCTGTATTGAATAAGTCTCCAGCTATTAAAACAAAATCAACCTGCTTTTCAATGCAAAGATTTACTGCTTTTAGAAAGGCCTTTGTGCTTGCATCCCTCAATCTAGGATCTCTCCAAGAGCCAATGTGACAATCAGCCATATGTGCGAATTTCATAAAAGAAATAAGTAAGACATAATATAAAAAGATATAGTTTCCACAAAAAATATATATTAAAACTTTAATGTGGTTAATATGGCAGAAAAAGAGGTTGTTAATGTTCTTAAGGAATGGGCCGTCAACTACCTAAAACATAGGGATATTATTCTTAAAACAATAGTCAGTATTAATGAGGAAGCCGATAAGATAATTGTGGAATTTAGGGATAAAGAACAGGTTTTTCTTGTAATACCAAATTTAGATAAATCTTTGATTGAAGATATAAAAAATAAAAACCTTAGCATAATTTCGCTTAACTCCAAAGAGAACCTTAATTTCTTGACAGACAACTGGAAAAAGCTTGTAAAGTTTGAAAATCTTAAATTTTTCTTTGTGAATCCCTTTTCAGAGCCTGACAAGAAATGGTTTATCTCACCTTATGTGCATAATAAAATATGCGATGAAAATTCTTTAAAGCTCGGCCTTAAAACAATGTTTGAGACTGTTGAAAGCATTACAGAAGAAGAGATTATGAAGAAAATTTAGTTCAGGCTCATATAATTTCTTTTATTTTTTATGAATAAATTTTTTATATTCCATTAAGAAAAACTATTCTGACGCATAATTATCAAAGTAACCTTGAATTAATATGATGGGCGTTCCCTTGTCACCACTTCCACTAACTAAATCACATAAACTTCCCAATAGGTCTGAATATTGCCTTGGTGTTGTTCCCTGTGATTCCATTCTACCCATAAGATTTTTATCTTTTAATTGTATAAGTTCTCTCATAGCATTTTCGCATTCTTTCCCTTTTAGTTTTTTAAGATTATTATCTGCAACATATTTCATCTTAATTTCATTTGGAGAACCATTAAGTCCATTAGTAAAACTAGGAGAAACAACAGGATCAGCAAGTTCCCATATTCCATTAGGATCCTTAAAAGCCCCATCACCATATATCATTACTTCAACATTTTTTCCTGTAGATTTTTTTATATTTTTTTGAATCTTTTCAACATAATTTTCTCCTTTTTCATTTTCAGCCCTTGGAAAAAGTTTTAGGGATTCTTCACTCATTTTGTTTGAACCAAGCAGACCGTAATCAGGGTTATAGCCACTTTTCTCAGCAGGAGATTTGCAAATATCATCCAATCCATAAACAATCTTTGCTCCTGAATTATTTAGTATTCTTTTTGTTTCCTTTCTTGTGTGTATATCTGCTGCAAGAGTTTTATCTGTTAAACGAAGAATGTCCATAGGGTTGTTTGAAAACAATATAGAAAATTTTGCCTTTTCACTTTCAACTATCTTCCTATAAAAATCAACATAATTAATACCTGTGTTTGGATGTTGAAAATCACTAAAATGCTTAATATAATCTTTTTCTTTTAATGTTTTAGAGAAAGGATTTATCCCAAGATTATACAAGACTTCTTTGTCCATAACTGGATTTCCAACCTCATCATTAGGATATTTTAATAACATATTAACCCTTTCTGAACCTCTTGATATTGCTTTTAATATAAGAGAAAAACGATTTCTGCTTAATATCGGAAAAACAACTCCAACATTACCCTTGAATTTATAGTAAATTTCATCAGCAACCTGATCAACTGTTACATAGTTTCCCTGCGCTCTTGCAACTAATGATTCTGTTATACCAATAACGTCTTTATCTTTTAATTTAAAAGAATTTTCGCCTTGTGCCTTAATAACAGAGTCAACAACTATGCCAACTAAATCATCTCCTTCTTTTATTATGGGTGCCCTTATTCCTATTGCAACAGTACCTATTTTTCTTTCCATTTCTTAAACTCCTCGTTGTTTATAGAATAATTAGAAGCCTCTTTTGTAATGATTACATCATGAGGGTGGGATTCCTTCTGCCCTTCTGATGAATGAATACTGAAATCAGCTTTTTCTATTAACTCATTTATATTTGCTGCACCAACATATCCCATGCCGCTCCTAAGCCCTCCAATATACTGATAAATAACCTCTTTTAAGGGACCTTTGTAAGGAATCCGACCCTCTATTCCTTCTGGAACAAGTTTCTCTGCATCAGTTTGACTATATCTTTCTCTTGAACCCTTGCTTGATTCCATAGCAGCAAGAGAACCCATTCCCCTATATTCCTTCCACTGCCTCCCATTGAAAAAAACTATTTCTCCAGGAGATTCATCAATGCCTGCAAGCATACTACCCATCATAACTGAATGTGCTCCTGCACCTATTGCAATTGTGATATCTCCTGAGTATCTTAACCCACCATCTGCACAAACAGGTATTCCAGAACCATATATAACTTTTGAACAGTTATAGACAGCAGTAACCTGGGGGCAACCTATTCCTGCAATAACTCTTGTAGTACATATTGATCCAGGACCTTGACCTACTTTTATGCCATCAGCCCCTGCATCTACAAGCCTCTTTGCAGACTCTGGTTCAGAAATGTTTCCTACAACAACATCAATGGAGCATTTATTTTTTATTTCTTTTAATGTTTCAATTACACTCCTTGAGTCTGCATGTGCTGTATCAATTACTACGACATCAACATTTTTTCTTAGAATCTTTTCAAGGCGGTTAAAGGCATCGTCACCAACACCTATTGCTGCAGCAACTCTTAACTGTCCTTTTTCATCAATATTATATTTATCTGCTAAAGGAGATTTTATTCTTTTAAGATCACTGTATACATAAAGACCTGCAATATTTCCATCATCATCAATAAGGGGTAAGGCTTTCTTTTTATTTTTCTTCATCAGTTCATAAGCTTCATCAATACCAGTTCCTTTTGGCGCAGTTTTCAGATTCTTTGTCATAACCTCTCCTACTGTTTTTGAGTAATCATTGCAGAATTCAAAATCTGTTTTTGTTAACATGCCTCTTAGTTTTCCATTTCTTTTTAAAACAGGAAATGTATGAAAACCATATTTTTTATCTTCTATAAGGTTAATGACCTCCTGCATCTTTTGATTTTTGTTTACGCAGATCGGCTTCTCAATCAAACCATTTAGATAGAATTTAACTTTTGCAACCTCATGTGCTTGTTCCCGGGGAGTTAAGTTTCTGTGGATTACTCCTAAACCTCCAAGTTTTGCCATTTCTATGGCCATTTTATGCTCTGTTACTCTGTCCATTGCAGCACTAACAATAGGAATTTTCAAAGAGATATTTCTTGAGAATTTAGATTCCAATGAAACCTCGTTAGGAGGAACTTCAGAATGGCCTGTTTTTAATTTTACATCACCAAAAGTCAATGCATAATGCGACTTTTCAATATCATTAAAGAACTTATCTTTAGGTAAAATGACATTATTTTTCATATTCCTTTCTTAGATTATCCAGATTATTTAAATATTTTGTTTTTGTTATTATTCCAAAATAAGGACAAAGAAGAATAAAAATAAAAAAATAAGTTTATTTTATATAATAAACTATGTTCACATTAGCTGTAACACTTACATCTGATGGCATTACTATTGCAGCTTCTTTAACAGCACCTGCTCCTACTGTTTCTTCCATAGCATACATGTATGGCCGATAATAAAAGTTGCTCTCTGAAACTGCTTTTATTTTTCCTAGTTTGGCCCCAAGGCTTTCTGCAAGAATTTCTGCTTTTTCCTTTGCATTTTCAGCTGCTTCTGACAATGCCTGCTTTTTGTATTCCTGCTCTTTTTCTTCAGTTAATCCAAAGTTTATATTATTGATTTGGTTTGCTCCATTATTAACAGCAACATCAACTATTGTTCCAACCTTTGTTAAGTCAGTTGTCTTTACCTTTAGTGTTTGTGATGCTCTCCATCCAATAACCTTTGAACCTTCGTCCTTTGTCCATGTTCTTTCTTCACGTAGGCTTAATCTTTCTGTTTCAATATCACCTTCATCTATACCTTTGTATCTTAAACCGTCAATGATTGCAGTAATAACCTTGTTTGCCTCTGATTGTGCTTCTTCTGCAGTATCCTTTACAATAGAAATTCCTGCCCACACCTCTGCCTCATCTGGATCAAATGTAAGCTCTGATGTTCCCTGTGCATTCAGCGTATGCTCTTCTTTTGTCTGCTGGCATCCTGTCAGGCCTATTAACGCAACAATCAATAATATTCCAAAAATTGAATTTATTTTCATTTTAAAACCTCCATACAATAAGAATAATCTTGTTTCTTTTAAACTTTTACTTTATCTTCGGTTAAGACCGAAGGATTCATTTAATACTGCAAATATAGATATTTTTATTTATGCTCTCATGTTTTTCAACATGCCCACAATTATTAAGTTCCTTCTCAAGCCATTCAAGATCAACAATCTTGTATTCATTTTTATGAGGAAATCCTTTTTCTGTGAATTCAGCGATTATCACTTTTTCTTTTGAAACCCTGCAAAGCTCTGAAATGAAATTTTTCCTCTTACTTAAAG
>CAZXME010000056.1:0-4773 GCA_964641515.1 uncultured Methanosarcinales archaeon
TTTTTATAATTATATGCCCAAAGGTAAATGCTAATGGGGATAATTCTGCTGAAACCAAAACAGAAAATTTTGGAGATATGCCAGGAGTATCTTTTGATATGGAGAGTAATAATTTAAATGTTGAAAATGTTGCTGAATATACTATTATTCAAGGGGATGACTTAAGAAATCAGGGAGTTGAATCATTCACTGCAAAAAACATTGGCACAATGAACATAGGAGATTCTATTGATACTATTGATTCAATATCTATTGAGAATGGATATGCAAGGATTAATTTTATCAAAGGAAAATCTTCTGCTACTTTCGAGATTAATGGTAAGGGATATACTTTCAATTCAGATGGAGGATATGTTGAATGGAGGCAGGATGGAATTTTTATAAGCAAAAATATGGATTTATTTACTTTAGACAAAGAATTCAATGAATTACAAATACATTCTAACTCTGATGATATTCAAATAATTATTGAAGATAATAAACCTATTGTAATAGGCAAAGATGGTACAGATGTTGTTTTGAGCGATAATGTAGTATTTATGACACCAAAAGGCAAAAGGATTGAGTCAATCCAGGATGGAACAAATATAAAGATGGAAAAAAACATCCCGACAATAGTAAAAGGAAAAATCTCTGTTGATTATAAGACAAGCCCATTTAAAATAAATCTTTACGGAACTTATACAAGTTTAGAGCTAAATACTGCTAATGATGAAAAATTTGAATTTAAGAACATAGACTCAGAAAATAACCTGCTTGTTTCAATAGAAAGTATAACTAATTATATGTTTCATGATGGTTGTAAGACAAACTGTATTTCATACAGGGACATGGGAAGCGGCCATAGTGGTGATCTGTGGGATAAGATAAAAGTTGATGGTAATGCAAAAATAGTCAAATATAAGGATGATGAAAAGGGATATTCTTTCACATTTAGCAATGGAAAGGCAACTATTGGGAGAAAATTTTTGGCAAGCATGAGAGATATACCTTTTAATAAAAAAACTGTAATCAATTATAATAATGGGGATATTGACCTTACAATTTTCACATCTCAAGAAGAAGCAATAAACAAGAGAAATGATTTAAAAAAAGAGCTTGAAAACTCTATAAAAAGAATCAAGCGAGCATCAGATGACTTAATAAAAAAAGAAGAAGAATTTGAAAAATTAAAGAATGAAAGGAGATATGAAGAACTTCCGGAAGAACTACCTGAAGAATTGGAAGAAGCAAAGAAATCTTTAGATGAGGCTGAGTTAGAGCTGGATTCTGCAACAAAACAAAAAGAATCCTTAATATTGCAGATAGACGATATAAAAAAAACAACCCTTTGGGTAAAAGGAAATAAAAGAGAAGGTAATTTAAAAATAATTTCAATAACTGCAAAAGAAACTTATGAATCATCATTAGAAAAACTTTGGTTATCAACACACTGGTTTAGGGAAATTAAGAATATATACGATGTGGTTATAGACCCAACTTTCGCAGATTTTCCTTATATAAATGAAGAAGTTATTTATAAATCAAAAGAAACAAGATTTGATTTGTATAATAAAGATCCTGAAAAATCTGAAAAATATTCAATATATGAAGTGGCAGAAAAATATTCTATGAAAATTGAAGACATGCCTATCATGATAGCATTGTGGGAGCAAGAAATAAAATGGTCCTGGTGGGATGAAAAACCTGAAGAATTTAATCCTGATGTAATAAACGAAAACGGCCTTATAGGTATTGGGCAACTAAGTCCTGGCGCACTAGCAGATGTTGCTTTATACTACAGCAGCGAATTTCCAGAGTACAGGCAGTATGCAAAACCATCTTATAAACTTACTGATGCTGAAAAATATGAAGTCAAAGAAGAGCTTAAAAACAGAGAGGTTAATGTTAAGATATCAACTCATTATTTCAGAATGATAGAAGATAATTATGGATTTAAAAAACTTGAAGATCAACTAATGGCCTACAATGCGGGACCTACTGTAACAAAGGATATTCTTAATGAGTTTGAAAAAAGAGGAAAAACCAGCTGGAAAGATTATAAGGAATTTCTTAGAAGCAAAGAAGGAGGATTGAAATTTATTAGCTCTGGTAAGGCCGAAGAAGTTGTTGATTATATTGAAAAAATATGCGGGACTTTAGGTTATGATTTGATATAAAACCCTAAGATATAAATAAGATAATCTTATTCTTGGCCTATGCTTAAAAAGGAATATATGTGGCTGGCTTTAATGTTTGTCTTAGTCTTGGGAACAAGGCTTTATTTTGTGTTTCAGACACCTTACTTTAGTGAGGATGCTTATTTTAACATAAGGCAGGCAGAGCATATAAGAGAGACAGGATTGCCTTTGTTTAAGGATGATTTAAGCTACTCTGGCCGAAATTTTCTTTTTCAGCCCTTTTTTCAGTATATTTTAGCTTTTTTCAACCTTTTCATGCCTTTAAGCCTTGTATGCAAGCTGTTGCCAAACATATTTGCCTCATGTCTTATTTTTATTGTATACCTTATTGCAAAAGAAATAACAAAAAGCAAGGGTGCAGCATTATTATCATCATTTATTTCTGGTTTCATTCCAATATTTTTTGCTGAAACAGTGAACAGTGTTTCAGTATTCTCACTGGTTATCCCGCTTATGTTCTTTTTGATATATCTTTTGATAAAAATTAATAATGATAAAAAATATATTGGTTATTTTATTGTTTCAATATTTGTACTTGCATTGATGCACTCCTCTGCAATTTTATTGATTATAGGCCTGTTGCTTTACTTATTGCTTATTAGGCTAGAGCATTTAAAACAAAGAAGAGCTGAGCTTGAATTAATAGTATTCTCAACAATTCTTGTTCTTTGGCTTAACTTTATCACATACAAAAATGCATTTCTGGTTCATGGCCAGTTTGTCATCTGGCAGAACATACCAAAAGAGCTGCTTGGCCACTATTTTTCGCAATTAAGCATACTAAATGCATTATTTTATATTGGGATAATACCCCTTGTTTCAGGGATATACTTAATTTATAAATACATTTTTAAGAAAAAAAACAGGAAGATTTACCTCCTAATGGGATTTGCCCTTTCTGGGCTTTTTTTACTGTGGTTTAAGCTTATACCACTGAAAACAGGCCTTATTTTCTTTGGCATAATATTTGTTTTATTGTTCAGCAAATTTTACTCTGATTCCCTATTATTCATAAACAAAACAAGATTCTCACGATATAAAATAGTGTTTGTTGCATTAATCTTCCTGGTTTTTATCTTTAACTCAATTATTCCTACCATTAGTTACACAAGCAAGATTATCAGGGAAACACCATCAAAGCATGAAATAGATGCCTTGCTTTGGCTAAAAAACAATAGCAATGAAAAAGATGTTATCCTTGCAAGCCTTGATGAGGGTTGTCTTGTAAATGCTGTTGCAGAGAGAAAAAATGTCATTGATAAAAATTTCTTATTAATAAAAGATGCCGAGCAGCGCCTTGAGGATGTAAGAAAAATATACACAACTCATTATGAGACAGAGGCAATACCTTTATTGAATAAATATAATATTAAGTATATTATCTTATCAAAAAAATCAATGGAAGATTATAACATAGTTGATTTAAATTATAGGACAGATGAAAAATGTTTTGAATTAGTCTATGATAAAGAGGTTAAGATATATAAATCATTATGTAAAATGGAAGAAAAATGAAACTAACTGAAAAAAATACATTAGCTTATGTAATGCTGGCAGCTGTTATAGTCCTTTTAATACCTTTTTTAGTTAGGTTTTTATTCTACAATAATATTATAATTGGTGATGAGCCATACTATCATGCAACTATTGCAAGGCAGATAATTGAGCAGAAATCATTAATACAAGACTCAAATTATATATTTAATCCCTATCACTTAGTTCTTGCTTCAGCAGGATATTTTATAGGGATTGAGCTTGCATCAAAATTAATTCCCTTTTTGTTAGGCCTGCTTTCTGCTTTTATTTTTTATTTAATAATTAAAGAATTTAAAATGAGTATTGAAGAAAGGCTATTTGTTTTATTAATACTTATAGTTTCACCTGCATTTATCTATCTATCTGTAATCTCAAATACTAATTCAGTTCCTGTTTTTTTAACACTATTGGGAATTTACTTTCTCTTAAAGAAAAAGATAATTTTTACAGTTCTCTCACTAATTTCTTTTGCTGCAGCAGTTTCTTTTGGCATATTCAATGCATTATTGGTTGTAGTCTTATTATTTCCTTATCTGATTAAGGAAAAGTCTAAAAAAGCCATAATCTTTTTATTTATAATAATAATTATATCAGCTGCATTCATGCCTGTTTATTTTCAGGAAAAAACAGAAGTCATTCAAAAAGAAGGCATTTTACAGAGCAGCATATCTGATTTTGGGGCCTTAGTAGGTATAGGTGTTTTTAATATTTTACTTGCTTTTATTGGGTTTTCATTGATGTGGAAAAAGAAAAAGGAACATATGTTTATTTTTCTGCCCCTGCTTATTATGCTTATAAGCTTGTTTTATTTGCGGGTTGTTATTATCTACCTAAGCTTTGTGCTTGCTGTTTTTGCAGGATATGCATTTACAAAAATAAAGAATATGGATTGGGAGATTAAGATAATCAAAAATCTTACCATATTACTTATAATCTGCGGACTAATATTTTCAACTGTATCATACCTTAATAGAATTAGCAATATACAGCCTGATAAAGAAGTAATAAAAAGCCTTGACTGGCTTAAGCATTATTCAGAGCCAGATGAAATTGTTTT
>CAZXME010000057.1:0-4752 GCA_964641515.1 uncultured Methanosarcinales archaeon
GAAAAGCAGTTGACCTTAAACTGTGCAATGCCCTTCTATTAAAACCAAACCAGATTGGCACTGTGACAGAGGCAATAGATGCAGCAAATCTTGCATTTAAGAGTAGATGGAATGTAATGGTTTCACATCGCTCAGGAGAAACAGAAGATAGTTTCATAGCTGATTTAGCTACTGGTTTAGGATGCGGCCAGATAAAGCTTGGAGCTCCATGTCGCGGTGAAAGAACTGCAAAATACAACCAACTTATAAGGATTGAAGAGGAAATAGGAAAAAAATATTATTCAAAATGGAAGGATCGTTAGTTCTCTTGATAATGGATGGATGGGGAATAAGAAAAGAAAAAAAAGGCAATGCTATACTGAATGCAAAAACCCCTAATTATAATTTTTTATTAAAAAATTATCCTCATTCTACATTATTTCCTTATGGTAAATATGTTGGTTTGCCCCCTGGATTCATCGGAAATAGTGAGGTTGGCCATCTTAATATTGGGGCTGGCAGGATTGTCTATCAAGAGCTAACAAGAATAAACAAGGCAATAAAAGACAAATCATTCTTTAAGAATAAAGTTTTGTTAAATGCCTTAAATAATATCAAAAAAAAGAAATCATGCCTTCATCTCATTGGGCTTTTGAGTGATGCAGGTGTTCATTCTCATATAAGCCATTTGTTCGCTTTGTTAAAAATGGCAAAGAATAATGGAATAAAAAATGTTTTTATTCATGTAATAACAGACGGAAGAGACACACTACCTGGTACTGCAAAAAAATACATTGAAATGCTCGAAAATGAAATCTCAAGATTGGGGATTGGAAAAATAGCAACTATAACCGGAAGATATTATGCAATGGATAGGAACAAATCATGGGCACGGTTAAAAAAAGCATATAGTGCAATTGTCAATGGAAATGGCTTTAAGTCTGATTCTGCACTTAATGCATTTAATAATGCTCTAAGAAGAAAGGAAACAGACGAATTTATCAGTCCAACAGTTATTAATGGGTATAAGGGAATAAATAAAAATGACTCTATAACTTTCTTTAACTTCAGGTCAGACAGGGCAAGAGAGATATGCCAATCAATTACTGATAAGGGATTTAAATTTTTCAAAATAAAATCAGTATTTAATCTTGTGTGCATGTGTGAGTATGATAAAAAAATAAAAGCACCCATTGCATTTCCACCTCTTAAAATAAAGAATAATCTTGGTCAGGTTTTATCCAAAAATGGCTTAAGGCAGCTAAGGATTGCAGAAACAGAAAAATATGCTCATGTTACATTTTTCTTTAACAGTGGGATTGAAAAACCAAACAGAAAAGAAAACAGGATAATAATTCCAAGCCCAAAAGTGGCCACATATGACTTAAAGCCAGAGATGAGTGCTTGTAAGATAAGGAATGATGTTATTAAAAATGTTAGGTCAAAAAAATATGATGTAATTATAATTAATTTTGCAAATCCTGACATGGTTGGCCACACAGGAATTCTTAAGGCAGCAATAAGAGCTGTAGAAACAACTGATAAGTGTGTTAGTGATATTGTAAAAGAGGTTCAGAAGCTGAAAGGAACTGTATTAATTACAGCAGACCATGGAAACTGTGAGGAAATGATTGGAAAGAGAAAAACATCACACACAACAAACAAAGTTCCTTTTATAATAGTTTCAGGGCAAAAGAAAAAAATCAAGTTAAAAAATGGAGTTCTTGCTGACATAGCTCCAACAATGCTCGATATTTTAAAAATAAAAAAGCCAAAAGAAATGACAGGCAAGAGCTTAATAGTTCATTAACCGGAAATATATTCTTTTCAGTAAACAAAAGTTTAAATAAAAAGGGTTTATCTTTTAAAATATGGTAACCTATTCTCATTCAAAAATAAACTGTTTTGAGCAGTGCCCGCTTAAGTTCAAGTTTCAGTATATAGATAAAATAAAAACAGAGATAGAGCAAAGTATTGAAGCATTTCTTGGAAGCATGGTTCATGAATCTCTAGAAAAACTTTACACTGATTTGAAATTCCAGAAATTGATGAAACTTAATGAGGTTCTTGACTTCTACAATGATTTGTGGCAGAAGAATTGGAATGATGCTATTGTTATTGTTAAAAAAGGATATAGCAAGGAAAACTACCATAAGATGGGAGAGAAATTTATTACAGATTACTACAACCATTACTATCCATTTGATCAAAGCAAGGTTCTCGGGCTTGAAACAACAGAGTTTGTTGATTTAAATGATAAGTATAAGTTTCATGTGAGGATAGACCGTCTTAACGAGGCAAATGAAGGTGTTTATGAAATCCATGATTATAAAACAGGAGGTTACCTTCCAGAACAGGCAAAATTTGATGAAGACAGGCAGCTTGCTTTGTATTCTTTATGGGTTTTGAAAACATTTGGCAATGTAAAAAGAATAAAGTTAATATGGCATTATCTTGCATTTGACAAAGAGATAGTTTCAGAAAGAACACAGGACCAGCTTATGAAATTAAGAAGAGGAACAATAGATAGAATAAAAAAAATAGAGGCTGCAAAGGATTTCCCTTCTGTTGTAACAAGGCTATGCGACTGGTGCCAGTTCAGGCCAGTATGCCCCCATTTCAAGCATCTTTACAAAATTGAGAACATGAAAGCAGAGGAATACCTTAAGGATGACGGGGTAAAGCTTGTAAACAATTATGCTGAATTAGAGAAAAAGATAAAGGACTTAAGTGAAGAGCTAGAGAAAGTAAGACAAACCCTGATTGACTTTGCAAAAAAAGAGGAAGTTGATGTAGTGTTTGGCTCTGATATAAAAGCTTCCATAAGCTCTTATGAATCATTTAAATTTCCTTCAAAGAATGAAAGAGCTGAATTAAATGAGATAATAAAAAAGCTTGGCCTATGGAATGATTTAGCAATAGTTGACACATATGAGCTCGCAAAAAAGATAAAAAACAAGGAGCTTCATGAGGATTTTATAAAACTGCTGGATAAGTTCATAAAGAAAGAAAAAACAGATATTGTTAGGTTATCAAAGAGCATTAACAACAATCACTTCTGAATTTTGATTATTAACCTTTTCTAGGTTTCCAGATATAAACCTGGTCATTTTTTCTTGCTGTTTTTTTAAGCTTGATTCCAACAGATGTTCCTTTCTCAGCGCTATTCACTGAAACATTATTAATCTGCATTGAAGTTATCTTCTGCTTAACTGTTCCAGTTGTTGGGCCGATAATAATTATTGTATCCCTATTTTTAATTTTTCCACTTTGTATAATAATTTCAGCTGCCATGGGACTTGCATAAAAATTTTTTACAATTCCAACAAATTCTTTAATATGTGTTGACTTTGAGCCATAATGTTCTGACCACTGGTTTGATGGTTTGCCAAGAAAAAATCCTGAGTGAAATCCCCTGTTATACACTGACTTAAGTTTTTTAAGCAATATTTTTTTATTTTTATCATCAAGTTTGTTTTCATACCAAAGGTCTATTGCACGCCTGTATGCTAAAACAACCTCGCTAACATATTCAGGACTTCTTGCTCTTCCTTCTATTTTTAATGCTTCAACTCCCACATCAAGGATTTTTTCAATAAAAGGCATTGTGCATAAATCCTTTGGGCTCAAAACATAATTGCTGCCCAAAATATAAGAGTGACCTTCTTCATTATCTGTTATTGTATATTCTCTTCTGCATGGCTGCAAACAATCTCCACGGTTTGCACTCTTTCCAAACACATCCTGGCTTAGAAAGCACCTTCCTGAAATGCTCACACACATTGCTCCATGTATAAAGACTTCAATCTCTGCTTTTGTTTTCTTTTTTATCTGCTTTATCTGCTCAAGAGTGCATTCTCTTGCAAGAGTAATTCTTTTTGCTCCTGCCTTTCTGTAAAACTCGCATGAATAAGAATTGCTTGCACTTGCCTGCGTGCTCAGGAATGCATCAATATTTTGCTTTTTGCATTCTGAAAGAACAGACATGTCCCAGCATATAATCGCATCTACGCCTGCTTTTTTTGCTGCTTTGATAACCTTCTTAACTTTTGCAATCTCATTTTCAAAGACTATGGTATTAACTGTAAGGTAAATTTTCACATTTCTTTCATGGGCATATGATACAATGTCATACAGCTCCTCAAGATAAAAATTCTTTGCTGTGATTCTCATATTAAACTCATTAACTCCAAGATAAACTGCATCTGCTCCGGCGTTTATCGCAGATACAAGGCTTTCATGATTTCCTGCTGGAGCCATAAGCTCGGGCTTTTTTCTTTTTTTTGCTGCCATAAGAAGATAAAATTGTTTTAAGTATATAAATATTACCAGATGAAACAATAACATATTTAAGTTAAGTGATTTAAAAAAATAATATGCAACTTAAAGATATAAAGAAAGATATACCTGGCCTTGTCTATAATGTTCTAGAAAAAGAAATTAAAGAGCTGAGGCCATGCCAGGAAAAGTCAATAAAAGAGGGGTTATTAGATGGGAAAAATATCCTTGTTTGCACTCCTACTGCAAGCGGAAAAACATTATGCGCTGAACTAGCATTCACAAAGACGATTCTTGAAAAAAAGGGCAAGGTTGTTTATGTAGTCCCACTAAAAGCACTTGCTTCTGAGAAATTCAAGGAATTTAAAAGAAAATATCCTTTTATAAAAACAGCAATGTCTATAGGGGATATTGATTCCTCAGACCCTTATCTTGCTGACTATGATTTAATAATAACCACAAGCGAGAAGTTTGACTCATTAATAAGGCACAAGG
>CAZXME010000058.1:0-4682 GCA_964641515.1 uncultured Methanosarcinales archaeon
TTTTCTTTTGAAACCCTGCAAAGCTCTGAAATGAAATTTTTCCTCTTACTTAAAGGAATATGATGTAATACACAATAGCTTATTAAAACATCAAATGAGTTATTGCCATATTTTAGTTCTGTTGCATCTCCTAGTTCAAGATTTATTTTACCCTTATAGTTTTCTTTTATTAAATCCTGTCTTTGCTCTTCAAGCTTTTCCTGATTTAAATCAATAGTTGTAACATCACAATTAAAATCCCTTGCTGCAACTAAAGCAAGTTTTCCTGCACCAACATCAAGAAGTTTTTTGTTTTTTAAATTTCCTAATTCAAGAAGCTTCTTCCTGCTAATATCATTTTCCATTTTATACATGAGAGAATATTATTACAACAGCAACCATTATTCCTGCTGCCAAAGCCAATAATGAATATTTCTTGTTTTCTTTTTCAACTTCTGGAAGTAAGTGAGTTGCTCCAACATAAACAAGTGCTCCTGCTGAAAGTGAGAGAAGTATTCCAAGAGTAGAATCTGAGACTTTGCTTATGAAAGGCCATGAAACAAAAACGCCTAAAGGGGTTGTTATTCCTGCTGCAAGAAATGCATAAAATGATGCTCTCTTCTTGCTGAACCCTGATTTAACTAAAAGTAAGAAAGTAATAATTCCTTCTGGAAATTCGTGCAAAATCATTCCAAGTGCAGCAATACCTCCTGCAAGAAAACTGACACTAAATGTTATTGAGTAAATTACTCCATCAATAAAAGAATGAAATCCTATGCCTAAAGCTGGAATTATACCAAATGCTCTTTCATCACATTTTCCGCCATGGCATACAAAAACTTTTAGGAATCTATTTAAAAGATGTAATGAAAAAAATCCAATCAACAAAAAAATAGGGGCATATTTGCTCATTTCCATTGATTCAGGAATTATATGCATAAAGGAAACAGAGATAAGCACTCCTGAAGCAAAGGAAGTAAAATAAACCATATTACTTTTTCCCCAGTCTGAAAATTTATTTATTATGTATATTCCTATTGTTGTTATTGCACATGCAATAAGTCCTGCAATTGCAGTTATCCAAAATCTGCTCAGCATTTTAACACCTCTTTAAATATACGGCTGCCGGGACTTTCATCAACTTTTGCATTTTGGCTTTAATCTAAAACTCACATTTTTGCGAGCGTCAGCGAGCTCGGTGGGTTTGAATTTTTAATTCAATGCCCACCCTGCGTGTCAACTGAGCAAGCAGTTGTTTTGAACCCGGGCAACGACCTTGGGAGGGTCGTATCATACCGCTAGACCACAGCCGTATGAAAAGATACAATTAAAACATATTTAAAAGGTTTTTGGAAAGTTTGCATAATTAAGGGTATAATGGCCTTATTACCTTTTTTTCTTCAGGCATTTGAGAACGGAATAACGTATAGTAAGAATACTTTTTAAATAATTCAGTTGTAAGAAGGTTTATTTCTATCACACTTGCATGTCTATTTTTTACAATGAGGTTATTTCTGAATTTGTCAACTAACTTAATAAGATAATGGGTTGGGTAAACAAGGGTTGGATTGTTTATGTATTTTTTTTTCTCTTTTGCCAAGTAAAGTATCACTACCCTACTATGTATATCGTGTGTAGTCACAGTCCTTGTCATTCTGCCCCTTCTTATTTCAAAATTTCTTGTATTCAAAGACCAATCACAGTTGCATCTCATAATAGTGTTAATCCATTCTAAAGTAAGGTCTCTTGGCCTAAAAACATCAGGCAAGTAATTGGTTGTGACCTCGTTATATTTCATATTCTTCTTCGGATTTCTTTTTGGTATCTCAAAGATGTTTTCACCGTGATACTTGAATTCCTCATCAGTTATTTTTCCATGCCTCAGCCTTATTTCTTCTGGCCGGTATTTGGTTATTTCATAGAAAAGCTCAGTTCCTGCAATAATATCATAAGGAAATATCCTCACCTCATCGCCGTTTCTTCTCTTTATAACAAAAACTGATATCTCCCTGTCCCTATATCTAGGTTCTTTTATTAAATCAATTGCTGATTTAAATGCCTCTGGGAAAGTAAATTTTTTTTCTTTTAAAATATTGTGCACTTCTGAATTTATATAACCGCTTTTGAGATATTTTGCAGGAAGTTTCAGTTTTTTTATGTAAGCAAATTTTTTTATTACGTCCTTTGAATTCATTACAATCCGATTTTTTGGTTTAACATGCTTAAGATAATCAACATAAGGATTAATTATATTTATTTTTGTTGAGACTACTTTATTCTCATCAATATTTAAGATTCCTTCTATTAAGTCAGTTATGCTTCCTTGGGTGTTGATTATGACACCTTCACTTTCAAGAGAATCATAATCCATTTGTTTCCATGTATTGCTGTTATAATGCAGTTTTCCAAGAATATCATCAAGATAGTTCTTTTGTTTTTCAGTTGGTTTTCTACACAATAAAATCTCAAAAATATTTTGAATATTGCTACCCTTTAAAATATTGAATTCTTTGACTAGTTCAAGATATTTTTTTCTCTCTTTAAATTTTGGAAATAAACCTGTGACTAAAGCAAGTCTTGCCATCTGGGCTCTGTTTAGACGTGTGTATGTCTCCCTAAGGTTCTTATGATTAGCTGATCTCATTATAAACCCCAATCTATTAAAGGGTATAGAATCAGAAACTTATAAATCTTTCTTTTAATACTACTTTAGAATTAATAATTATAAATTTTATAAATTAAAAAATAAAAGAATTAAAAAACTATCAGTCCTCTTCTTCCTCAGGATTGTAGCTAGGCACAGCTGCCTTGCTTATTATCATTACATCTCCAATTGATTTGACAAGCTGGTGAGGAACAATAACTCCTTTTGCAGAGCCAAGTATCTTGTTAAGGAAAGAATTCTTTGTTGCCCTAACTCTCCAGCCAAATACCTTATTTGTTGTAATTATAGATTCCTCAACATCTCCAAAATAATCTCCAGAATCAGTAAAAACTTTCATGTCATATGTTTCTGATATTTTTTTCATCTTTAGCATGATACCCCTCCAATATAATTATGCTATGATTAATATATACCAACTATTTAAAGCTTTCGAAACTTCGCAAGGTTTATAAATTGGGATTTTTACCAATTATTTCATTATAAAAACTAGGGGATTAATAAAATGGAAATAAGATATGAACATAACAAAACAAAAGATGAGGCTTATAAGATAATTAACAAATTTTTACATGGTTTAGAAAAAAAATATAAAGATGATATTAAAGATTCCTCAAAGAAGTGGGATTATTCTAAAACCATTATGGATTTTAGTCTTAATGCTAAGGGTCGTGATATATCAGGAAATATACAGTTACATGATCATTCGATTGTATTAGAAGTAAATGTATCTTATCTTGTCGGACTTGCTCTAAAACCAATGATTAAAAAAGAGTTAGAACAGATTTTATAATAATTCTTATTTTAAAATAAAAACTTCGCAAGTTTTATAAAAAAAGTTTCTTATCCTATTATTTATGATATACAAAAACCTGAACATAATAGGAACATCACATATTGCAAGACAGAGTGTTAATAGTGTCAAAAATACAATTCTCAAGGAAAAGCCGGATATTGTGGCATTAGAGCTTGACAAAAATAGGCTTTATGGATTAATGCATGATCAAAAAAGAAAAATAAGCATTTCAGCTATTCCAAAAATAGGATTTAAAGGATTTTTGTTCAGCTGGATAGGCTCAATCATTCAAAAAAAATTAGGGGATTATGTTGGAGTCTCTCCAGGTTCTGAGATGAAAACAGCAATAAGGCTTGCCAAAAAACAAAAGGCAAGGATTGCACTTATAGACCAGAATATTGAGATAACATTAAAGCGTTTTTCAAGAGCATTAACATGGAAAGAAAAATGGAACTTATTGGTTGATATCTTCAATGGAATTGTATTAAGAAAGAATGAGCTTGAAGATTTAAATATTAAAAAATTTGACCTTACAAAGGTTCCAAGCAAGGAAATAATTAAAAAGTTAATCAACAAAATGAGAGAAAGATACCCAAACATATGTAGGGTTTTGATAGATGAAAGAAATAAAATAATGGCAAGAAATCTTTCTTATTTAATGAAGGAACATCCTGAGGGGAATATCCTGGCTGTTGTTGGAGCAGGGCATGAAGAAGAAATAATAGGATTAATAAAAAAAGATTTTGACCACAAAATAAGCTATAGCTTTAATATAAATAGCATCTAAAACAAAATACTTAAATACAAACATTATCTTTAATAAGAAAATGAGTGATCTCATAGATAAGACAAAGAGGTATTTTACCTTTAATCCAGAAGAAATAAAGGGAATTCTTGGCTCTACGTTGATAATTGCATTTATAATATCATTTAAATTGTGGGGCCCTGGAGATGAGTTTAACCTTGCATATGGACTAAAAAATCTTTTTAATTCTATTTTGATAGTATTATTATCTATTCTTGTGCATATATCTGCACAAAAAATGTATGGACTACACCTTGGATTTAATGTTGAGTTCAGGACTTTTTGGCCAGGCCTTTTAATAGCACTTATATTATGCTTTGTTTCAAGGGGGGCTATATGGTTCCTTGTTCCAGGAGGTATTGTCCTTCACCATATGGCAAAACACAGGCTTGGATTTTTCAGATATGGGTTAAATTACTGGTCTTTAGGCATGATATCAG
>CAZXME010000059.1:0-4605 GCA_964641515.1 uncultured Methanosarcinales archaeon
CCATCTTAGAAGACAAACCAATTGATATCTACAACAATGAAAATATGAAAAGGGATTTTACTTATATTTCAGATATCACTGATGGAATCCTAGCAGCAATAGACAATCCATTCCCTTATGAAATAATTAATCTGGGGAATGGTAAGCCAATAGATCTTTATTATTTTATAGAATGCATAGAAAATTCATTAAAAAAGAAAGCAAAGAAAAACATGCTGCCAATGCAATCGGGAGATGTTAAACTAACTCATGCAGACATAAAAAAAGCAGAAAAGCTATTAAGCTACAAGCCAAAAGTTAAAATAGAAGAGGGTATTAAAAGGTTTGTTAAATGGTATAAAGAATATCAAATAAAAGATTCTGATGCAGAAAATTAAGATGAAAAACTTAAGAGATGTTTACGCTGTGAAGGCATTATGCCAAATCCCAAGATTACTAACACTTCTAGACAGAAATGAATTCTCCAAGACATACGGCTCTTTTCAAAGGACATATTGGTTAGATAAAAGTGATGATTTTGTAAATGCCTTACCACAGTATGGGGTTCATTCACTTGCCTTGGTTTATAGCTATAAAATGCCTAATAATATCTATTATAAAAATAAAAAAATAAAAAAATGGGCAATTGCTGCCATGAACTACTGGGCAAAATCACAGCATAAAGATGGATCTTTTGATGAATTTTATCCTAATGAACATGGCTGGGCAGGCCCAACTGGTTTTCTTTTATATGCTATGGTTGAATCATATAAACTGATTGGTGATGAAATAACTGATGAAGAGAAAAATAAGTTCCTCAATGCCTGCAGAAAAGCAGCAGTTTTTTTAGGAAAGCATGATGAAAGCGGAATTTTAGCTAATCACCATGCAATGGCCCTTCTTCCAATATATGATGCTTATACAATACTTAAAGACAAATACCTATTAAAATTATTCCATGATAGATTAAATTACTTTTATACACTCATCTCAAAAGAAGGGTGGTCTCTTGAGTATGATGGGCCAGATATTGGTTATTTGTCTGCAACAGTCAGCTTTCTATCAAAACTTTACAACTTAGGATACAGAGATAATAAGATAGAATATGTGATCAAAAAATCAATAGAATTCTCTAGTTATTTTGTCTACCCAAATAATTATTACGCAGGAAGCCTAGGTTCAAGGCAAACTTTACATTTTTATCCACATGGTTATGAAATATTTGCAGAAAAAATACCACTTGCAGGAAGGATTGCTGACAAGATGCTTGAAGGTTTAAGTGAAGGAAAGCTAGTGCCTCCAGAGATACAGGCAGATAGATATTTTCTTTATAGAATTCCTGAATTCCTACTCTCTTACATAGACTACAACAAAAAAAGAAAATCTGATGAGGCAAAGCTTCCGTACGAGAGAGGGGACTTCACAATTAACTTCAACCATGCAGGAATGTATATAAAAAAGATAAAGAATACTTACTTCCTTTGTAATATGAAAAAGGGAGGGATAATAAAAATATTTGATATACAAAACAAAAAAATTATCTTAAATGATGATGGTTATGTAGGGAAACTTAACAACAATAAGGCAATAACTTCCCAATGGATAGATAATAATCTTAAGATAGAATCAAATAATGAGAAGATAGTTGTAAGGGGAAAGCTCAATTTTATTTCACAGAAAACTTTTACACCTTTAAAAGGTATTATATTCAGGATTATAATGTTCTTATTCGGATGGAACACTTTTTTATCTTACCATTTAAAGGGTTTGATAAGAAAGATAATTATCTTTGGAAAAAATAGGTTGGATATCCTTTTTATTAGAGAAATAAATTTTGAGAACAACTTCATCATAAAAGATTTTATAAAAAACAAATCAAAGAATAAGATAACTTATTTTAAGATAGGCGGCTGTTCTTATGTAAGATACGTGCCCCAATCTAGGTTTTTTCAGCCAGTAGAACTTGAAATAGAAGGATATGAATTAAACAAAAAGGACTTATTCAAATTTAATAAAACAAAAACATTTAAAGCTGAGAGAAAAATTGAGATCAAGTAAATTAATTTATTTTAATCTTAAGAAAAAGATAAACCCTGCAAATATTTTAATTATTAGTATTATAACTATATTAATTTTTTACTTACTATCATCAAAAATATCCTTTTTGGATTCATTTCAAATAATACTTAAAGCAAATCTTAGTTTTATTTTATTATCTCTATTATTTTTACTATTAACCTTATTTTTTTTGATGATTAGATGGCTACTTATTATAAGAGTATTACACTCAAAAGCCAAATTTAAAGATTCTTTAGTATCAATAATGTCTGCTTCATCTTTAAATTCTATTTTGCCCTCAAAACTAGGAGATTTGTTCAAAGTATATTACTTCAAAGAGCATGGTATCTCTCAAATGCTTGGGGCTGTTTTTACAGAAAGGATACTGGATATTATTTCTCTAACCTTACTTCTACTTACAGGCTCTTTAATCTTAAATAAGCTTACTTTTATCTATATATCAATTACAATAATTTTAATTTTTATTCTATTATTATCTTCTTTGTATATCCTAAGAAAAAAATTAAGAAAATCAACTAGATACCCTTTATTAAAAAACCTTTTGTACTCAATTAACTGGATTGTCCAGAGGCCTCATAAAGGTCTTATCCTGTTTTTATTATCCCTTTTAGTATGGTTTTGCTCTATCACTCAAATATATCTTTTATTTTTAGCAGTATCAGCAAATGTTGATTTTTTATATTTTAGTTCAGCAATTATCATTGTTATCTTTGTAAGTCTTATACCAATAACAATTGCTGGTATGGGTACAAGAGAAAGCGCTATTTTATATTTTTTCTATAGCTTTGCAAGTAGTGAGGTCCTTCTTGCTGCAGGGTTATTATTCTCATTTTTTAGATATTGGCTTCTGTCAATATTAGGCATCCCTTTTTTATATTTAGCAATAAATAAAAGAAAAAACTAATAAGTTTACTTCTTTCCTACAATTAATTGATTACACATAATCCAATGCAAGCCTATCTTGTTAAGAAAATTTTCTATAGGAATCTCAAAAGGCATACCAACTGGAGATATCATAAATCTTTTTGAGTTAAGTATTTTAAAATTACTTCTTATTAATAATTTTCTTAATTGTTTTAGATTAAATGTTTTAAAATGAGTGTCATCTTTTAGATGTCCAGTTAAAGTTCCTAGTTTCTCAAAAAAAGGGTTGGGTGTTGTAAGAATAATTATGCCTCCTTCCTTTAAAACTCTGTGAGATTTCTTCAAAAATATTCCTGGATTTTTTAAATTTTCTATTACTGCAGTAGAAATTAAAACATCAAAACTACTCTTCTTAAATTTTAAATTAATGGCATTTTAATATTCTCAAGAGTTCAAAAAACCAAATCATGACTTCTTCTCTGAGATTATAAGAATGTAAAATCCAAGAAAAGGTAGGTTATCAAAGAGTCTTAAAATAGGAACTAACCAGACAGGCGTCTTGTTCGGAACAACTGCTCCGATTGTCCTTGAATAAATTATCTTAAGATTATTTGAATCACACATTTTTTTTAGGTAAGAGAGAGAAAACTTAAGTGCTCCACGCTCTTCTTTTTTTAAGATAGAAAAAAGGAACATCAACGGATTGTTCCTGTTTGGTTCCGATAAAACAACATATTTTCTGCTTACTTTTTTCATTCCTTTAACAGCTTTTTTTGGATTTTCCAAGTGATGAAGCAAATTAGAACAGAAAACAATGTCAAAGGATGATTCTTTTTCCCTAAGATTATTAGCATCCTGTACTTCACATCCTTTTACAGGATTCATAGATATCATTTTTTCTGAAAAGTCAATACCCTTTGTATTGAAAATCTTTGAGAATGGTTCTGTAAAAAAACCATTGCCGCAACCAACATCAAGAAGGGATATATTTTTATTTGGCTTAATAAATTTTAAAATTTCCTTTATTTTTGGCAAGGCAAATGCTTTGACAGCAGGGTGATTTGGACTTCTCCTCTCTTTTAAAGATTTTCTTTCCCAAAATTCTTTTTGTAAGTAATTCATTTTTTATTTATATTTTACAACTACATGGGCAATCAACCCAAACAAGAATATTTGCAATGCTGATAACATTAATAAAAGTACTGTTACATCCATCAACTGGTTAGTAAAGTATATACTGTAAATTGCAACAGCAATAGCTATCAAAACCAAAAATGTGCTTATTGTTGAAAATATCTTAATAGGATTAAAAAGCAAGGTCATTTTTAAAAGCAAATTATTGAAGTTATAGAAATCAAATGGAGAAATACTAGATTTGCCTTTCCTCTTAAAATAGTCAATTGGTACATATTTTACGCTATAACCTTCACTTAAAAAAGCCATTGTTATTGTAGAAGTAAACGAAAACCTTTCAGGGTATAGTTTCCAAAATTCTAAACATTTCTCTTTGTTAAAAATCCTTAAACCCGAGTTTAAATCAGGTATTTTTTTTCTAACAAGAAAACTAGCAAACTTATTTAAAAACCATTTTGGAATCTTTCTTAAAAATGGGATATAGATATTTTTTATGTTTCTTGTTCCAATAATCATATCATAATCATTTAAGTATTTAACTAAATAAGG
>CAZXME010000060.1:0-4505 GCA_964641515.1 uncultured Methanosarcinales archaeon
ATTCGCGTGTTAAGTTTTTAATTGATAATAATATTGCACTTTATGCTGCTCATTTGCCTTTAGATAAACACCCGAAGCACGGCAACAATGCAGAGTTCTGCAGGATATTTGGGTTAAAGCATCTTCATGGATTTGGTGATTACAATGGTCAGATGATTGGATTTGCAGGTGAGAAAGAAATTAGCTTAAATGATTTTGTAAAAGAGATTGATGAAAAATTGGATACCTCTTGCAAGGTTTTTGAGTTTGGAAAGAAGCAGATAAAAAAGATAGCGGTTGTTTCTGGAAATGGTGGAAGTGCAATAATAAGAGAAGCAGTTTCAAAGGGTTTTGACTGTATTGTTACAGGAGAAGCAGGCCATTCATCTTATCATATTGCAAAAGAAGGAAGTCTAAATGTTATTGCAGCAGGCCATTATGCAACAGAAACTCTTGGTGTTAAGGCCTTAATGAAGCTTTTAAAAGAAAAGTTTGATATTGAGGTCAAGTTTATTGATGCCCCTACTGGGCTTTAATTTTTCCTATAATCAAGGCATATTAATGAAGGTAGAAAAAACAAGAATATCAACAACCTTAAATTTAATGCAAAAGATAAGAAATATTATAACAATAATTAGAGGTATGAGTATGAACTCGTATCTTTGAAACAGGTTGTTCTTTAAAAAAGGATATACTATAATCTCAGAGAAAAGAACAGTTACAAATGCATAGATAAGGATATATGATATAAATACATAAAAATCAGATAAAAAGAAATACCAGTTTGAAATCTTTAGAATTTTTAAGATATACCAATCACTAATAAGAAAAAGAAGTAAAGCAGATATTGTATGGCTGATAATCCTTTTTATTTGCTCATACTGCATCATAGTACTTGAATAATATTTAGCCATGCATAAAAAATAAGTTTACATGTTTTTAAATCTTGCTATAAAAATCAAATCTTTTGAAATCTAAATTATAAAAGTAAGTCCATTTAGGAACTGTTGATGAGAAACAAAATTATTTCCTGTTTTGAATATGAATTAAATTGTTTATCTTTTTCTCTATGGGTTCTATTAATTTCTCGTATAATTTTGTTTTTCCATAGATTTGGGATTTTTCATGAATTTGTTTGATTAGTTCTATTGGGTATTCAGTACCTCTAAATAAGAATCCTTCATCTAATTTCTCAAACTCATGTTTTGCAATAAAGGAAGTATAATGCCAAAATACTTCGAGCTCTTGAATTGGATCTATTGCCTCTTCTGAAATGAAATCATCGTTTTTATATAAATTAACAATTTTTTCAAAAGAACTTCCAATTTCTTTCATAGTTTTTTCTGATTTAGCAGCACATTCAGCTATTTGTATAATTCCATAACTTATTGAATTAGAAACAACCCCATGAACTAGCTCTTCATTCAATAATTCTTTAAGTGTTATATCAGACATGGTTAGGAAAAATTATTTAGACTTTAAAAAACTTTTGGTTGTAACTACTTTTTAATGGTTTATAAACGAAAATTATATATAGTTACAAAACCATAATAGGATTATGCTCAACATTTTCATAGTTCATGGGGCCTATGGGAACCCTGAAGAGAACTGGTTTCCATGGCTAAGAGATGAATTAAAAAGCCTGGGCTATAATGTTTTTGTGCCAAGGTTTCCTACTCCTAAAAACCAAACTCTGGAAAGCTGGATGATGGTATTCAGTGATTACAGGAAATATTTAGATAAGGATTCAATTGTTATTGGCCATAGTCTTGGGCCTGCATTTCTGCTTAATGTGATTGAAGACCTTAATATAAAGATAAAGGCAGCCTTTTTTGTCTCTGGATTTACAGGGCTTTTAAACAATCCAAAGATTGATGATATAAACAAGAGCTTCACAGACAAAAGCTTTGACTGGGACAAAATAAAAAAAAATTGCTACAGGTTTCATGTATTCCATGGGAATGATGACCCTTATGTGCCATTGGAAAAAGCAAGAGAGTTTGCAAAAAACCTGGATACAAATTTAATTGTAATAAGAAACGGCGGCCACCTGAATGAAAAATCAGGATATCTAAGGTTTGACCTTCTACTTGAGGAAATAAAGAACGAGCTATATTAAATATTCACTAAGAACTTCCATAACCTCCTCTAGCCTTGTGATCGACAGCATGTGTGCTCCCTCAATCACCTTAACTATACAATTACCTTTTACATGTTCTTTAATATATTCTCCTGCTCTTGCTGTAACAGATATATCCTTTTTTCCATATATCAAAATCATATCCTTATCAATCTTGTCAAGCTTTTCACTAATATCCCACTTAATGATTTTTTTTCCATTTTTGATGTGAGCACTAATCTCATTAAATGGTAAATCAACAATTGAAAGCCATACTCCAGGAAAGTCCTTTTTGCCTTGAAGTTTTGACTGATCTGGATAACCTCTTTTTTCTTTATTACGTTTGTGTTTAATACCCCCATAAAGACTGCCAATGTAAGCCCCATATCTTAGAACCTTGTCAAAAAGATGAAAGTAAAATTTATTTTTTGCTGTTTCAGAGAATTTATATGAACCACATATTCCAATTATTTTATCTGCATTCTTTGTTTTGTAAACATAATCAGCTAAAATCATATAACCTCCGCTGTGGCCACAAACTGTTGGATTTTCTATTCCTTCTTTTGAAATTATTTGTACAAGCTCTTCCGAAAAATCATCAAGGCTGTTGTATTCATGCCATTTAGGATTGACTAAAATAGTAGGGTGGCCTGTCTCATTAATCATCTTTTCTAATGGTTTCATAGAGCTATCATTCATAGAAGTAGGAGGATAAAGAACTACAAAATTTTTCTTAAGTTCTTCGTTCCGTTTAATCGAGTAGTAAGTGTCTTCTCCTTTGAAGCTTATTTTTTTGACCTCAGTGAAATCTTTCATATTTGCTATCTATAAGCAATTTAACTATATAAAGCTTTCTAAGTTTACTACTCTTTAGTAATTTAAGTTTAAAAGAAAATCCTTTAATAGAAAGATTTATATTTTTCATGTTTAATTGATAGATTATGAATATATACTTTGCAGGTTCAATAAGGGGTGGAAGACATGATATTGAGATTTATAAGCAGATTATTGAGCACCTTAAAAAGTATGGCAAAGTTCTAACAGAGCATGTAGGAGAAGACAATATATCTGAAAATGGTGAAATAAACCTTACAGATAAATACATCCATGACAGGGATGTTAAATGGATGGGTGAATGTGATGTTTTTATTGGAGAGGTTACAACAGCTTCTCTCGGCGTAGGTTATGAAATAAGAACAGCAATTGAAATGAACAAAAGGATTTTGTGCATATACAGGCCAGAGCATACAAAAAGAGTCTCTGCAATGATAACCGGGGCACCAGAAGTAAAAACAGAACCTTATTCAACAATAGAGGAAGCAAAAGAGATTATTAACAAGTTCATTGAAAATCTTTCTTAGTTTTATTATCATGTAGTAATAACAAACCAAAAGATTTATATATAGTTTAAGGTTACTTTTTTAATTACTAATTAAGAGATTTACTAGATTTATCTTAATAAAATAATCAAAATGAGGCATTTAATATGGATTCAAGAATATTAACACAAAATGAAAGAAGCAGCTTAATAGAAGAAATTATGGAAAACAAAAATCCAATTTATTTAGAAGATTATGTCCAGTATATAATGGGGGAAGGAAACACTAATTTTACTATAAGAGTCGACTATGATAAAATTAAACCATCTATATTCATATTAGAATATTTTAATGAAAATAAAATTAGTTCTCATGAAAGAAAAAAAGTTATAACAAAAAATGATATGTTTTATTCACCTTATTTTCCATGTTGTATTTTTTGGGGCATAGGAAAATTATATATTGGTTCAACAAATGGTTTAGAAGAAATAAATAAGGTAATAATCTACAAAAATTTTGACAAAAAGAAAACTAATTTGGTAAATTTAATAAGTCTCGATAATATTACTGATCATATTAACGAAGATTATAAAATAAAGTTTGATTCTTTTATTATAGGATACTCAATATTATCAAAAAAATGATATAAAATGTATAAAAAAAATTCCTATAGAAATATTATTGAAGTACCAGAAGGATACAATGAAATAATCAGTCCTCTTGAAAGAATTGCTCTTTTTAAAAAATATAAAGATAAATTTAATGCTGAACCAAAAAGGATATTGTTTACTACAACTAATTCAGTTTTAGCACATAATAATAGGGATTGGAAAAAGAGCATATTAAAAGGAAGAATTGTAGATGGTAAAAATTCATGGGAGGGCTACCATCACATATTGGATATTCTCAACTACACGAGGGTTACTCCTTCAAATAATCTTGAACGCGCAATTATTGGTTATAAAAAAAACAACGGGAAAATATTTGAAAAATTCATAGGAATTGATTTAGAGCTTTTAAAAGTAAATAAAAGATTAGTTGAAGAAGAAAAGAACTTAATAGAAAGAAAGGGTTATCTAAATAATGAA
>CAZXME010000061.1:0-4447 GCA_964641515.1 uncultured Methanosarcinales archaeon
CTAACTGGAAAAATTTATTATTAAATGAGCTTAAGATTAAGGATTATTCTAAAAAGACAATAAGCGCTTATGTGTTTCAGGTTGGTAAAGTTCATAAAAAAGCATGTAACACCTCACACCCTAAGGCATAGCTTTGCAACTCATCTTCTTGAGTATGGAATTGACGTAAGGTACATACAAAAGCTTTTAGGCCACTCAGACCTGAAAACAACAATGATATATACAAATGTCTCAAAAAGGGATATATTAAAGATTAAAAGCCCAGTTGATATTTGATTATAGAAAAGTTTATATATTTGTTATCACTTTAAAATTAAAAATGGTTTCTAGGAGTAAAGAGGAAAATATAGAAATAAGGCTCTATAATCTAAATAAAAACCTGAAATCATCTTTTTCTGCAGTAAAAAAGGATATAATTAACCTGACCAAAAAAAAGGAGATTCTTATCCAGGATATAAACAACAAGCTCTCTGAAATAAGGGAAGATTCTGTTAAAAAACAGGATTTTCAAGGTGAAATAGATTCCTTAAATGAAAAGCATAATTGGGCCTTAAGAGAGATAAGAAAAAGAGAAAAGCTAAAAAAAGAGTTGAAAGAGGCACTAAAGCTGAAGAAATCAGTTAATTCCATGATCAAAAGCTTTGAAAAATCCAATGGAATCAAAAAAGAATTTGAAGATCTAAAAAATACTGTTGTTGATGTGAATGAATTTAAAATGCAGGCAAACAAGTTTGATGCAAGAATTAAAAAAAGAGCACAGGACATCAGCAGCATGAAAAAAGAATTTGATGAGCTTGAAAAAAGATTCATTGATAAATCATATTTCAACGAACAGCTCTCTGAGTTGAGACAGGAAATTCAGTCACTGAGGAAAAATTCAGTTGAAAATAATTATTTTAAGAGAAATCTAAACAGGCTTGATTCAAAGTTCAGAAGAATAATTGACTTTTTGAAAAAACATCCTGAAATAAGAAAAGAGGACAAAAAAAAGATTATTAAGATAGAAAAAGCCCAGGGAAAAGAAGAAGGTGCATTAAAAAGTGCCTGGAATGGGATAGTTGATTTCTTCACAGAAGAAGTAGAAGAACCTAAAGAGGAAAAGAAGCCAGAGAAAAAGAAGAAGCCCAAAAAAAGAAAAAAACAGGGAATTCTTAAAAAAATCTGGAATGCAATTGTTGACTTCTTTACTGAAGAGGAATCTGATATGAAATGGTTTGAAAAAAAAGAAAAACCAAAGAAAAAAGAGGTAAAGCCGAAAGCCCTTAAAAAAACCGATAAGAAAAACAAATTCATTAAGTATGTGTTTGTTTTAGTTGGTGTCTTATTGATATTTTTTCTTTATTATTCAGGTTTTCTGGCTAAAATCATTGGATTCATAATCTCTTATAAATATAATATACTGCTTGGGATTATAATTCTGGCAGTCATAATTTTTCTTAGTGAAAGAAGAGAAAAAAAGTGATTATTCTCTTGGAGAAATCTTAATTAACTTTTCTTTGCTTTTAAGCCCTCTTAATATTTTAATTTTCTTGTTTAATGACTTAGAAAGAAATTTAATGAGCTCAAGATTGGCCTTATTATCCTGCGCAGGGGATTTTATATCAATTCTATAGGCATTCCTTTCTGAATCAAACCCCTTTATTTTATTCTTAGGAGAGTTTGGCTTTAATATAACTTTGATTACACCTTGTTTTATTTCTTCAATCAATTGTAATCCCGCCAAATATGCTTACACTTTGTGCATTTAAGGAATTTTGTTTCTGGCTCATCACCTGCTCTTGTCTGCACAAGCCAATAATGTGCCTTTTTATTGCCGCACTTAGGGCATTCAGCATCTGTTATAGGAAGATGTTTAGACTCATCACCTTCCACAACATCAACTTCCCTCTCTTTTACAGTTTTTTCAATAATCTTGCTTTTTTCAAGATCCTTGCTTACATAACTACATGAAGAACAGGCCATTACTCTTTTGCCATCTATTTTCTTTGGCAGCAACAATGAGCCGCATTTTGGACAAAACATTTTTTACCTCCTATTTAATAAAAACTTTCAATAAGTCAACAAACCATATCTTGATGTAGCCAAGGTAAGGAACCTTGAACAATGATCTGCCTATTATATTATCTTCTGATATTCTTTCTTCGAAATTAATTGATATAGCATTATTGTCTCCCTTTGTCTGGAAGTAATAATTATCACCCTCTTTCCACTTCTTGATAACCCTGTGTATTATTGGGTCTGGTCTGTACGTTTTGAATACAATAATACTTCCTACTTCCAAGTCAGCAGGGCTGCTTCCCTTTAATATTATTATATCCCCCTTGTTGAACCCGTTTTTAAGTATAAAATCATTAAAATCCTGCTTTGTTATATTATATTCACTGTATTGGTTAATCTTTACATTCCACCAATCATCAAAATCAAGGCCATTGTGTTCCATGCTGTTGCTGACAACTGCAACTATTGGATATGATGTTCCTAAAGCAAGGCCAAGCCCAGGATAGACTATGAATTTTATAAGGATGAAGGCAAGTATAATATTCACAATCCAGCTCCATATGCTGTTATCTTCCCATATAAAGTGCCATATCTTTTTCCATGTCGAATTTAATCCCTTTTTCTTCATAAAAAAGAGTTTTTTTGAATTCACATAAAAAACTATCGTTTTTGATAAATCAAATAATTATTTATACAACTACTATTTCTATTATAGTATGGAACTATGCACTAAATGCGGGAAAAAGGAGATTTTTCTGGATGGCCTTTGTAAAGAATGCTATCTAAACAAAAATCCTTTGTTAGTATCTTTTAAGCCTGTTAAGATTCTTGTATGCTTCTTTTGCCGTAGGTATTTTTCTAAGGGGAAATGGATTGGGTTTAGAAAGATTGAGGATGTAGTAAAAGATATTGTGCAAAAAAGATTAGTGTTTAATGATGATGCCCAGATAAATTCGTTTAAGATCAAGCCAGTAATCCCAAAATACAAGGAGGGGCCAAATGTAAAAGTAAATATTGAAACAGAAATTACTGTTTTTGGCACTTATCCTGGCAAAAAAACAGTTCTGGAAGAAAAATATGCCCTTCCAGTAAAGGTAATCTTTATCCTTTGCCCAAGGTGCAGCAGGCATAAAAGCGGCTATTTTGAGGGCATACTCCAATTAAGGAATGTGGATGAAGAAGTTATAGACTATGCTATTAATGAGGCAAAGAAACAAAATCAAAAAGGCATCTTTATAACTAAAAAATTAAAAGTCAGGAATGGATTTGATATTTACCTGACAAAAAGGGGTTATATACATGAGCTTGCCAGAGAACTCTTGAATAAGTTTGGCGGTGAGACAAAGGCTAGCAAAAAATTGTTCTCAAGAGATAAGCAGAGAAGCAGGGATATTTACAGGATAAACGTGCTGTTCAGGCAGTCAAAATTCAGGAAAGGAAATATTTTGAATATAAATGGAGAACTTTTCAAGATAAAAAATATTGACAGAAATCTTACAGTTATAAATATAAAAACAGGAAAGAAAACATCAATAATGCCAAAATATCTTAAAGTTAAGGCTGCTGAAGAAGTTAAGGAAACAATAGTTTCACTAATCTTTCCACATGTTGAGGTATTGCATCCAGAGACATTCCAGTCTGTAAATCCAGAAAATGTTAAGAACAATAAATTCAAAGTAAACCAGAAAGTAAAAGTTGTTGTTTCAGATGGCAAGGTTTGGCTTGTTGACTAGCTTAAAGATATACCCTCATTAAATAAATTATTGTCCCTGCTACTAATGGGACAATTATATTATCATCAATTATTTTATCATTCATCTTCAACTCAATAGCTTCTGCTGTCATTGCCCCGAATGATGCCAATAAAGCTGGTAATGGACTTATAAAAAACATTGCTCCAAGAAATCCAGTAATACCTCCAGCAATATTCCCTTCTATTGATTTAAGGCAGTTAAGAGGATGTTTTTTTCTTCCAAAATGCAAGCCAAATAAGTGGGAGACTGAATCGCCAAAGGTTAGTATCATTATTGATGCAAGTGCAATATCCCTCTCAAACAGCTGAAGCACAAGCAGACATCCCACTAAAAAGGAAATAGTCCCTTTTCCTGGAAATCTTTTTAATACACCTTTTCTTTCAAATATTTTTAGGAAAAAATAAATTATTGGAATCTTAAATTTCCTGCTAAGAATAGATATTAGAATTCCAGCAATAAGTATAAGGAATAATATTAATGAATTTAGTATATTATTTGTTAATAAAATAACAATAATTAAACCAAGACATATATGGAATATTTGTCTCCTTATTTCAAACCTGTTAATTTCCATTTTTTATCTTTCAGTTTTATTATGAAAATACTTGTGAAATATCCTATTAATGCTCCTGCTACAATATCACTTAGATAATGGACTTGTATATAAATCCTGCTAAATGCAACAAATGATGCAG
>CAZXME010000062.1:0-4327 GCA_964641515.1 uncultured Methanosarcinales archaeon
AGCCAAAGCTGACTGATGGCGCAATAGATGAAATCAAAAGTTTTTATGTTGAATTAAGAAATATGGGTACAGATGATGAGGGAATAAAACCAATACCTATATCCGCAAGGCAATTAGAAGCATTAGTAAGGCTTGCTGAAGGCTCTGCAAAGGTAAGATTTTCAAAAAAAGTTACAAGACCTGATGCAAAGCGAGCCATAAGAATATTAAGGTATTGCCTTATGCAAGTCGGCTTTGATTATGAAACTGGAAAAATTGATATTGATAGAATTTCTACAGGAATACCTGCAAGCCAAAGGAGCAGAATTGTACAGGTTAGAGAAATAATAAATGATCTTGAAAGCACGCTTGGCAAGACAATTCCATTAGATGATATTACCAGAAGTGCATCTGAAAAAAACATTGATGAAAATGAGGTTGAAGAAATTATAGAAAGACTTAAACGCTCTGGAGATATATTTGAGCCAAAAAGAGGATTTATAAGCAAACTATAAAATGCCAGAACCACAAAAAAGACAAATAGCATGCAAGGTAAGGATTTCTGATTTAACTAATGGGAAGTATGTAAAGGAAGAAGGCTGGACACCAAATTACATAATAACAAAACAAGGCAAGCATATATCAAGAATAAATTTAATTGGAACTGTTATTTCTAAAAATGAAAGTGAACAAAATTACCAATCACTTACAATTGATGATGGCTCTGGAAGCATATCATTAAGGGCTTTTGAAAAGAATGAAGCAATAAACAACACAGAAATAGGAGATATAATAATTGTTATTGGCAGGCCAAGAGAATATGGCTCTGAAAAATACATTGTGCCTGAGATAATAAAAAAAAATAATAATAAGAAATGGATTGATGTAAGAAAAATAGAGCTTGAGATAGAAAACTTCAAGACAAGAGAAGATAAACCGGAAAAAGAGGTAAAAGTTGTTGTTGAAAAGATTAGTAAGGAAAAAACTGAAAAACTTATAAATAATCCTCACACAGTTTATGAAGCAGTAAAAGAGCTTGATTTAGGTCAGGGTGTTGATATTGATGATATTATTAAGAAAACAGGAATAAAAGAAGCAGAGGAAATTATTAAGAAATTCTTAAGGGAAGGAGAGATGTTTGAGATAAGTCCTGGAAAAATAAAAATTTTAGAATAACAAAGGAGTTACATAAACCTCAAGAAGTGCTGCTAGGAAAAGAACAACTATTGCAATTATTACAAGGTCTGATGAATCAAGGAGTATATTCTCGTATTTTTTTGTTCCAATGTCATGTTTGATAACAGCTATTGAGATTATAGAACCTGCAAGGCCGCCAATAAAATATGCCCCTATTTCTGGTATGCCATGAACGGAGTACCTTAACAAACCAAGGGAAAATATATGGAAATATTTTGCTGTACCTGCTAATCCCAATATGCTGGCCTCTGCACTTATTCCTGTTCTGATAAAATTTCCAATTGCGGCACCAATAACAGATGCATTCCATGTCAAGATAAATATTGCCCCAGCACCATAAATAAAAGCAAATAAAATGCAAAAAATTAAAACTTTAATATTATTAAAAAATATTTTTGTGAATATGCCAAAGTTTTGAAATGCCATGCCTGTCACACCAGAATTAATGTTTGTTATTGTCTGTGTCTGAACAGAAAATGCATTTTGAGCTAAATCTGCCGGGAGGAAGGTATACCACATAGCAAATGATACTGCAAACCCAAAAAAAAGGAATAAAAGAAATGAAATTACTTTGCTATGCTCCCTCAATAAAGTGCGTTCTTCATTAATCACCATATCTTTTTTTTCTTCTAGTTTTATTGTATTGTAAAGAAGAGGAACACAGGCCATTGTAGTCAGAAAAACCATGACCATACTGGTATATTCATGAAATATCCAAAAACTTAACAAAATAGCAATTGAAGAATAAACAAGACCAATGAAAAACATTTCCCATGGTTTTCTTTCAGCAGTTATTGGGTTGATTATTGTTTCTAGAACCATATGCTTAATTGCTTTTATTTAATTTATATATCTTTTGTTTTTAAATAAATTTTTTCAGATAAGTTTATATATAAATTATAATTCCAAGACATAAAATGGATTATGAAAAAATGCTGAAAAAGGCCAGGAAAGAGCTTCCAGAAATCAGCTCTAAAACAGAAAGATTTGAGGTTCCAAAGGTCTTGGGCCACATACAGGGAAATAAAACAATTATCTCTAACTTCAATCAAATAGCTGGAGTATTGCAAAGAAAGCCAGAACATTTACTAAAATATATCTTAAAAGAGCTGGCAACACCTGGTGATTTAAAGAGCACAGGGCTTTTGATAGGTAGGAAGATCCCAGCAGCAAGGATAAATGAGAAAATAAAAAAGTATGTTGATATTTTTGTTATGTGCCCTGAGTGCAAGAGACCTGATACAAAGCTTGTAAAAGATGGCAATATTACATTTTTAGAATGCTTGGCCTGTGGTGCAAGGCATCCTGTCAAAACAAAGATATAAGATGATAACAAAAGAACATATAACCCCTGATAATAGGTTAATTCTCACTGTTTGTGATAAGGAAATTATAGGAAAAAAGTTTGAGACTAATGAGTTAAAGCTTGACTTAAGCTCTGATTTCTACAAAGGAAAGGAAAAAACAGAAAAAGAAATTATTAAATTATTTGAACAAGCATATATGGTTAATCTTGTTGGCCAGAAATCAGTTAAGTTAGGCCTTAAATCAAAGATTATTTCTGAGAAAGATATAATTAAAATAAAAAATATTCCTTATGTGCAGGCAGTTAGTTTGGATAATTAACCAAACCACTTTCCTAACCCTTCCTGCTTTTCCTTTTCCTTGCCAAAGACATCATCTATTCTTCTTTTTGTCAGCTCGAGGGTTTGCTTTAGATAAGCAGGAACATCATACTTGTTGGCTAAGCTAATGCTTGGCTCAAGGTATTTAACAATAGAACCCTCTGAGATAGTAAATATTATCTTACCACCACATTTATCACACTTCCCTATTAATGGGGGCCTCCTGAACTTTTTATTACATTTTACACACCTAAACTGTTGCATAGAAAACTTTCTTAGATTGCCTTTTATATCTTTTATAAAGTGTTTGTCAATAACCATTGCAGCAACTTCAGATTCATTAACAGCCCTTATTTTTTCTGCAAGCTCCATCTGGCCCTTGAGCTTATCTTCCATTGAGGGAATAGATTTGTAAGCAGAGCATAAAACACCTGAATTTATATTTTCAACTGGGTGTGTGTAACCCATATTTTCATATTGGTTTATTTTTCCTAATCTCTTGCTTATCTGATCCAGCTTCAAATCTCTTGGGTTAGTATATTTATTACATGCCTCATAAAACTCAAGAGGATATTTCCAGCCTACATCAAGGTCAAAGAACATATCATCAACCTCAGAGGGAATAACTTTTGATGTTAACACAAGACATGCATCCTGTGTTGAACCCCTATGAGCAGGCAAAAATTGCCTTGAAAAATTAAGCAATGCATCCATTAAAAGCAGAACAGATGCTTCATCACCATCACAATCACGCCTTGTTGCAGCATGAATCATTGGATGAGCATAAAACCCCTGTGTTTTTGAAAATCCTATTATCCTGCAAACTATTCCCGCAGATGTGTGGGGGGCAAGTGCAATAACAAGCTGCCCTACTAAATCTTCCGGAGATTTAAGATTATAATATGGTTTTTCCTCATAAAATCTAACTAAAAGATCGTCAACAAAATTTGCAACATTAAACAAAACAGTATCTGCACCAGCTTCAGCTGAATCTGGGCATGAAGGCAAAACAACATCTTGGGGTTTTATTTCTAATACTTGATTTTCATTCTCAAGTTCTTTTCCGTTTATATCTATTGTGTAACCTAATTCTCTTAATTTTTCAATTGATATTCTTATTTCTTTTGGCTTGAAATGAGTTAAAGGCAGCTGTGTCATATCATATCTTGTTGTTCCATCTTTATTAACATAAATATCATGCTCTGCCCTCAATATTCCCTTAATAAGGTGTTCTGGTATGTGGTCTTTGTTTGATGTACCCCTCACCCCTTTTATTAAATCTGGGCAGGTTTTCATCTTAAGTTTTTTAAGTGCAGCATTAAAATAATAATTTATGTCTATGCTTTGATTTTTGTATGTCTTTGCTTCTCCATGCTTACATTTGTTTGTTTTAATATCACCGCAAATATTGCAATAATACATCTTTTTTGTCTTCCTGCCGCATTTTTCACAAACAGAAAAGATAGTATTCTGATTGCATTTTTCACACCTATAAATTGGAAAATCTGATGTTATTTTTTTATTTT
>CAZXME010000063.1:0-4157 GCA_964641515.1 uncultured Methanosarcinales archaeon
TTAAACCACTAAATATTTAAATAATTATGGGATTATAAAATAAAAAGAGGTGTTTCATGATGAAAAATAAGATAATTTTTATACTAATATTAACAAGCTTAGCAATGTTCTTTGTTGCTGGGTGCATTAGAACTAGTACAGAACCAACACCTAAAGAGCAACCAGCTCCTGGAGAAACAGGAGATGAAGCAGTTAGTGAAATATTTAATGATATTTCTGATATTGATGTAATGGATGATGACCTTGATACAGGTGATTTGGATAATTTAGCACAGGATTTAAATGACCTTGACTGGTAAGGACTTTTTCTTTTTATACTATTATAATTGATTTTAATTAAATTTATTTCTTTTTACCACAATCTTTATATAGAATATATACAATTCTCTTAAGAAGTGGTAATATGAGAAGAACAAATACATGCGGAGAGCTTACAAAAAATGATATTGGCAAGAAAGTAATTCTTGATGGCTGGACACAGAGCAGAAGAGACCATGGCGGCCTTATCTTCATTGACCTCAGGGACAGGCATGGCCTGACACAGATAGTCTTTGATCCATCTCACAATAAAGATACTCATAAAATGGCCGAGCACATTGGCCGTGAATTTGTTCTTGAAATAAATGGAAAAATAAGGGACAGAAAAAGTGGAATGATAAATCCAAACATGAAAACAGGAGAAATTGAGGTTCTAGTTGACGAGCTTAAAATTCTTAATAAAGCAAAAACCCCTCCAATTGAGATTGATGACAAGATTGAAGCTGGAGAGGAAACAAGATTAAAATACAGGTATCTGGACTTGAGAAGGCCTATTATGCAAAAAAGGATTGCTTTAAGGCACAGGATTATAACAACTGTAAGGGATTATTTCAATAAGCATGATTTTCTTGAGATAACAACGCCAATGCTTGTTAAGTCAACTCCAGAAGGTGCACGTGATTATATTGTTCCATCAAGGGTAAATCCTGGAAAATTTTATGCATTGCCGCAAAGCCCACAATTATATAAACAAATATTAATGGTATCTGGCTTTGACAGATACTATCAGACAGCTATCTGCCTAAGAGATGAGGATTTAAGAACTGACAGGCAGCCAGAGCACATGCAGTTTGATTTTGAGATGAGCTTTGTAACAAGCGATGATATAAGGGAGTTTGTGGAAGGGCTTTACAAGCATCTCTTCAAAGAAGTTTTAAACATTAAGCTGGACAAATTCCCTGTGTTTACATACAAGGAAGCTATGGAAAGGTTTGGGGTAGATAAGCCAGATATAAGATTTGGGCTTGAGCTGATTGATGTAACAGATATTGCAAAGAAATCAGATTTCTCGGTTTTCAAAAATGCTGAAACTGTGAAATGCATAAATCCTGAGAAAGACCTTAGCAGAAAAGAGCTTGACAAATATATTGATTTCTGCCAGAAAAACAAGGCAAATGGAATGGCATGGATGAGGGTTTCAAGCAAGGGTTTGGAAAGCAGCATTGTTAAATACTTTAGCACTAATGTGCAAAAGGAATTGCTGGAAAGAACAAAAGCAAAAAAAGAAAGTATTTTGATGTTTGTTGCAGGCAGCCACAAAATAGTTGATTCAACTCTCAGCAAACTAAGGCTGAAGCTAAGGGATGACATGAATTTAGTTAAAAAAAATGATTTTAAGATGTGTTGGGTAAAGGATTTTCCACTTTTTTCATGGAATGAAGATAATGAAAGATGGGACCCTGAGCATCATATGTTTACAATGCCAAAGCAGGAGTTTATCAAGGATTTTGAGAAAAAACCAGGAGAGGTTATAGGTGATCTCTGGGATGTTGTCTTAAATGGAACTGAACTCGGCTCAGGCTCTATAAGAATCACTTCACCTGAGCTCCAGGAAAGGATAATGAATTTTATTGGAATGACTAAAGAAGAGGCAAAAGAGAAGTTTGGATTCTTGCTTGAAGCATATGAATATGGCGGACCTGTTCATGGAGGAATGGGACTTGGCTTGGATAGGACAGTTGCTCTAATGGCCGGCCTGCATGATATAAGGGAAATCATTGCATTCCCAAAGAACAAAGCGGCACAGTGCCCAATGGACGGCTCACCATCTGATGTTGATGAAGACCAAATAAAGGAATTGCATATAAAATCAACTTTTATTAAGAAAAAACCTAAAGAATAATTATTTCTCTTTTTTATTAAACCTTTCTTCAAACTCTTTTTTGAATTTTTCAAACTGGCCTTCTTTAATTGCTGTTCTGGCATTTCTCATTAATTCCTGCATAAAATGAAGATTATGGTGCTGCATATATCTCTTTACTTCAGGATCATTTATTTTTGCCAGATGATTGAGATAGCTTCTTGTCAGGTTTTTACAAATCTTGCAGTTGCAGTTTTTGTCAATTGGATTTAAATCAAATTTGTACTTTGCTTTTTTTATTGAAATCTTGCCGTTTGATGTGAATAAAGTATTATGCCTTGCATTCTGTGTTGGAAAAATAGAATCAAAACAATCAATTCCTTTACTTATGCAGTCCAATAAATGGTCAGGGCTTCCAACACCCATAAGATAATGTATTTTTTCCTTTTTGATATAAGGCATTGAGTAATCTATTGCCTTGAACATTTCATTCATTGGCTCTCCAATTGCCAAGCCGCCGATTGCAATTCCGTCAAGGTCTAAATCACTGACAAACTTAGCGCTTTTCTCCCTTAAATCCTTAAAAAAACCGCCTTGCACAATACCAAACAATAACTGTTTTTTATCTGTGTGATATTTCTTGCATTCCTCTGCCCATTTTTTTGTGTTTTTCAATGAATTGACAAACTGCTCATAAGATGCTCCATAAGGTGAGACATCATCAAGTACCATTGCAACATCAGAGTTAATTGTCTGTTCAATATGCATTATTTTTTCAGGTGTCATGAGTATTGTTGAATTGTCAAAGGGATTTGTAAAATTAATCCCTTTTTTTGTTGAGCCCTGCAAAAAACTCTCCCTTAGCATCTGAAATCCGCCGCAGTCTGTGAATATTGTTTTGTCAAAATTCATGAACTTATGGATTCCGCCTACTTTTTCAATTACATTTATTCCTGGCCTCAGAGAAAGAATAAAAGCATTGCATATTATTGCATTGGCATTCATCTCTTTATAATCAAATGCCCCGATGTACTTTCCGATTGCCCTTGTTGCAACAGGCATGAAAAAAGGTGTTTCTACCTTGCCATGAGTTGTTTTCAATAGGCCGGCCCTTGCTTTACTCTTTTCATCTTCATATTGAATATTGAACATAAAATAAAGAATAAACTAATTTATTAAATAGTTTTCCTAAATTTTACAAAATTTTATAAATAACGCCTTTTCTATTATGTTTTGGTGTATAATCATGGAATTCATATCAATCAAACAGGCAATGGAAAAAGGCACAGGCCAGGTAAACATAAGAGGATGGTGTTACAGAGTTAGAAACAGCAACAAGATGGCCTTTATAGTATTAAGGGACTCAACTAACATAATTCAATGTGTTGTTGAGAAATCAAAACTTAGCGAAGAGCTTTGGAATGAGGCCTTAAAGGTTACAATGGAATGCTCACTTGAAATAACAGGAGAAATAAAAAAAGATGAACGTGCTCCAACTGGCTATGAAATTTCTGTTTCCTCAATAAAAATAATCGGAGAAAGTGACACATTCCCAATAACAAAAGACCAGAGCCCAGAGTTTTTGTTGGACAAAAGGCATTTATGGCTAAGGTCAAGAAAAATGACTGCAATACTAAAAGTAAGGTCAGCTGTTTTTCAGGCAATAAGAAAGTTTTTCAATGATAAAGGCTTTTATGAAGAGCATTCTCCTATTTTTTCACCAACAAGCTGCGAAGGCGGCTCAACACTTTTTGAAGTGAAATACTTTGATGATATTATGTATTTAACACAATCATGGCAGCTTTATGCAGAGGCAATGATTTCATCTTTGGAAAAAATATACACAATCTCTCCATGCTTCAGGGCTGAAAAATCAAAAACATCAAGGCATTTATCAGAGTTCTGGATGGCTGAAACAGAGATAGCATGGTATAAATTTGATGATATAATGAAGAATGCAGAGGATTTAGTTGCTTTTATTGTGAAATATGTTCTTGAGCATAATGAAGAAGAATTAAAGTTCTTAGGCCAGGATATT
>CAZXME010000064.1:0-3914 GCA_964641515.1 uncultured Methanosarcinales archaeon
AAAATTATTGATGAAAAGCTTAACCTTGAGTTTACAATTGATAAAAAAACAGGAGTAAAAATAACAGGAATTTATGGAAGAAGAGGAATGCTTGATAAAAGGCAGTATGGCTCACTTGTCAGGAAAAGTCTTGAAGAGGAACAGGGCTTTAAGATATTTATGTTTCATACTGCTTTAACTGAATTCAAGCCAGAAGAGCTTGATTCAATGGAATCACAGCCATTGTCATTATTGCCAAAAAACTTTGATTATTATGCAGGCGGGCATGTGCATTATGTATTCAGTAAAAAAGAGCCAGATTATGGAGTTATAGCATATCCTGGCCCTTTATTCCCAAACAGCTTTAGCGAACTTGAAAAGCTTGAGAACGGAGGATTTTACATTGTTGAGAAAACAGATAAGCTTGGGCTCAAATATGAACCAATTGTGATCTATAATGTTTTGTCATTAAACATTAACTGCAATAATAAAAGCCCTGAGCAAATAAAAGCAGAACTTGAGGAAAAAATAAAAGGTAAAGAATTTATTAATACAATTGTAACAATAAGATTATCTGGCTGTTTAGATTCAGGAAAGCCTTCTGACATAAACATAAAGGAAATATTCAGCAAGCTTTATGACAAGAGTGCTTATTTTGTAATGAAAAATACATCCAAGCTAACAACAAAAGAGTTAGATAAAGTTGAGGTAAAGACAAGCTCTGTTGAAGAGGTTGAAGAATCATTGATAAAGGAAAGTCTGGGCCAAATAAAAGTTGATAATCTTAATGTCGAAGAAGAAGAAAACCTTACAAAGCAGTTCATGGCAGTATTAAGTAAGGAAAAACAAGATGGCGAGCATGTTGCTGATTTTGAAAAAAGAATAAAGGAAGAGATTGAGAAAATAATTAAACTGGATTAGAACCATCATATAAAGTTTTATCACCTAATGCCTTCATTTCTACTGATTTTTCAACATTTACAATATAATCTAAATGTCTTAGCTTCTCTTTTACATAATCAAGTTTTTCTGATTCCTCTATTTCCTTAGGAATACCAATCTGGGTATTGTATGTGCATATTCGTTTGATTCCCATTTTTATCTCAAACCCTGCTTCTTTGAGTTGCTTGACTGACTCATCTCCAAATTTTTCTGGCTTAACCTTCACATTATACAGCTCATTAATAAAATCTCCAATATCCTTATTTTGTTCTTCTTCCATTTTTCACCAAATTATTTTCCAGGCTATTTTTCCTGCTTTTTTTAATGTATTATTATGATTATACTTCCTTCTAAGAATTTCACCTATTTTTCCATTATGATAAGCACTATTTAACATATTATCTGCCTTTACAAGCCCTGCACCAAATATCCAGCTGTTGTCATATGGCTCACTTGATTCAAGCCTTTTAGCTGTTTTATACATTGTTTCCTCAGCAAGGTTTGGCTTTTCTGTCTTTGATATCATCAGCCCCAAAGCTCCTGAAATATGTGGTGTTGCCATTGATGTTCCATCCCATACCTTATACTCCCCTCCAGGATAACAAGAATAAATCATTACGCCAGGAGCAGAGATATCATTTGTTTCCCATATATTGCTAAAGCTGGCATGCTCATTCTCCCTGTCAACAGCTGCAACCGCAATTACATAATCACCAAAAGCAGCAGGATAATTCGGTCCATAACCATTATTTCCAGCAGCTGCAACAAGCAATACATTATTCTGTGATGCAAGCCTGCATATATCTTCGAGTGCTCTTGAAGCTGTTGGTCCACCGAGGCTCATGCTTGCAATATCTATGTTATTGAGCATTGCCCACTCAATTCCAGCTGCTACGGTCATGTCTGATCCAGAACCATTTTCATCAAGAACCCTTACAGCATATAACGTTGCATCTGGTGCAACCCCACAGTTTTTTCCAGCAGATGTTCCTGCAACATGGGTGCCATGCCCATTCTCATCCATTGGGTCTTCATCATCCTTGATAAAGTCATGCCCTTTTTTTCTTGTAAAGTTTGAGCTTAACTCTGGATGGGTATAATCAACGCCAGTATCAATTATTGCTATTTTTGCTCCATTGCCCCTTGATGATTTATGGGCTTCATAAGCGCCTATATTTTCAAGGTTCCATAAATTCTCTTTTGGCCTAAAATAAGCTTTTGAATTACTTTTTGTCGGAATAATTGAAAATTTGTTTGACAAGTCAATAGATTTTATCACATTTAATGAATATCTAAAACTTTTTTCAAAGATTCTGTTAATATTTTTTCTATAAATTTTATTAGTTATCTGCTCTGCATCCTCACCTGTGCAAATAATGCCAATATAAGGAATAGTTTTGAAAACATGGGTTATTTTTCCTAATTTTCCAAGCTGTTTTGCTGCATTTTCTTTTACTTTCCTGCTGTTCTCTGTTTCTATTATTATTTCAAGAGGCTCTCTTTCTTTCTTGCTTTTGAATATCCTGCTTAACAGAACTTCTTTTCTTTGGACCCTTAAATCCTTCCTGTATTTGTTTAAATTCATAAGCTGTTATAAAGAATTATTTTTAATAACAGTTTGCCAGTTTTTTTCGTGAAATTATCGTCTTTAAGAAATATTTTCCTGTTAGATTAAAAAATATCCAACCAAAACCTTAATAAACTTCTAGGAATTGTTATTAACCATGATTCCATGGACAAAGAAATACCAGCCGAAAAATGCAAGTGAATTGCAAGGCCACGACAAGGCGCTCTTAGAACTAAAAAATTTTATTCTTAATTTCAAAAACCAGAAGAAAAAAGTTGCTTTGATATACGGCTCATCAGGAGTTGGAAAAACATGCTCTGTTTATGCTCTGGCAGATGACTTAAATTATGAAGTCTTTGAATTAAATGCCTCTGATTTTAGGAACAAAAATATGATTGAATCAAGGCTTGGCTCTGCAATAATGCAAAGAAGCCTTTTCTCAAAAAATAAGATCATCCTGGTTGATGAGATAGATGGGCTTTCAGGAAAAAATGACCGCGGTGGAGTATCTGCACTTGCAAAACTTCTTGATAAAAGCATATTCCCAATAATTATGACTGCAACCAATCCTTATGACAAGAAACTTAATGCCTTAAGAAAGAAAGCTAACCTCATCCAATTTCATAATCTTAATTACCTATCTGTTTTCTCTGTTTTAAAAAATATATGTACAAAAGAAAAAATAAAATTTGATGAAGATGCACTAAAATCATTGGCAAGGCACGCAGGTGGTGATGTAAGATCAGCAATTAATGATTTGCAGACACTTACTCATGAAACAAGGGAACTTAAAAATGAGGATTTGAATGAGCTTTCTGACAGAAACAAAAAAGAGAACATGCTTAGTGCATTGATGAAGGTTTTCAAGACAACAGATATTAATATTGCAATAAGGGCATTTGAGAATGTTGAAGAGGATATTGGCAAGCAGTTTTTATGGATAGACCAGAACCTGCCGGAAGAATACCAAAAGCCAGAAGATCTGGCAAGGGCTTATGATTGTTTGTCAAAAGCAGATGTTTTCAAAGGCAGAATTAGAAGATGGCAGCACTGGAGATTTCTTGTTTATGTTAATGCTCTTATTTCAGCAGGAGTTGCAGTTGCAAAAGATGAGAAATACAGGGGATTTACTTCTTACAAGCCGACAACAAGAATTCTTAAGTTGTGGAGAGCAAACATGAAGTATCAGAAAAGGAAGAGCATTGCATCAAAGATTGCAGAAAAAACACATACTTCTTCAAAAAGGGCATTGCAGGATACACTGCCATATTTATCCTTGATATTTAAAAAAAACAAAGAGCTTTCAGGCAAGCTTGCACAGGATTTTGAGTTTGATAATGATGAGATTGAGTGGCTGAAAAAGGGATAATTTACTATTCTAAAGTTAGAACTATCAAAAATTTTAAATATAACCTATATTTTAATG
>CAZXME010000065.1:0-3891 GCA_964641515.1 uncultured Methanosarcinales archaeon
GAAAGGCCCTCCGAGCCCATTTTTATTATAACAATAAAACTACTTCTGACTTCAATCGTAGTTTATGTCAAAAGCTCGAAGATATTGCCAGTCACAGACTGGTAGCATGCTTGCCCTATTGGCTCAACCCCCTCGCTCTTGAGCACATTTTATTCCATTATAACTCACTAGCCACAGACTAGTGGAATAAAATGTTTTAAAACGAAATCTTTAAATACATAAAAGAAAGCTGTTCTGTTAATGGGTAAAATTAGCAAAGAAACAAAAAAAGAGGGTAGTGCAAACAGCCAACTAAAAAAAACAGGGCTGGAATTAACAGAAAGAAGCTATATCAGTTCTGATATTGAAAAGGCAATCAGTACTTATTCTAAGGAAACACAGGCTAATAAAAGGAATATTGAGTCAGAAAAAATCAAAAAATTTTTCTTCAAGGAGTTTTTTGACAGAATCAGCTATGGATTTAGCTCCCAGCAGTTCATAAATATATTATTTTCCCAGACAGGAGCATCTTATTTTATAATAGGTATAATCAATGGGCTAAGAGTAATTTTAAATATTATTATTGCATCTTTTCTGGATGAATATTCAAAAGTAAGGCAAATAAGTAAAAGATTTATCGGAACAACCGGGGTGATCTTTGGCTTTTCATTTATATTCATGGCCATGGCAAGGTTTCTTCACTCAGTACCATTGTTTGCAGCTGCGCTTCTTATTGGCAGTATAGGCGCTGTTTCATATGGAGAACTCTACCAGAGACTTTTTAGGGATACACTCAAAAAAGAGAGAAGCAGGCTGCTAAGAAATATAACACAGTATGGCTTGGTAATAACAGGAGTAAGTATTTTATTAGCTGGTTTTTTGATGGATAAATTTCCTGCAATAGGAACACCAATTTTATTGTTTGGCTTTAAATTCAGGGTTTTTGGCTATCTTATTGCATTTGAGATTGCTGCAATCTCATCAATCATATCAGGATATGTTCTGTCTTTCATAAAAGAAAAGCAAATTAAAATTATTGAAAAAAGAGCTCCATTAACCCAACTGAAAATACAATTCAATAATATAAAAGAAAATCTTTCTGTATTTGTCAAAAACAAAGTTATACTCATATTGTTTGTTGCAAGCATAATAACAGGATTTGTGCAGACCTTGGGAAACTCTTATTATGGAATCTATATATATGAAACATTCAAATATGGTTATTTTAAGGGATTTACAAATGTTGCTGTGATTTTTCTCATTGCTATAATGACCTCATTCTTTGCGCCATTTATTGCAAGAAAGAATGCAAAAGAATATGGAAAATTCCCAATGCTTGTTTTTGGCACTTTATTAATGGCAATAATGCCCTTTACATATTATTATAATCCAAACCTCGTGTCTATCTCAATAGGTACCCTCGTTGGTTTTATAGGCGCTGCAATCATTGGTGTGTCTCATGGATTATTAGTAATAGATATTATGTCAGAAAATGAAAGGAAAATATATTTTTCAACATATAGTATTCTAATAACTATCCCTTATCTTATTATGATTCCAATAGGAGCTTACGTTGCACAGATTTATGGCCTTAGAACCCTGTTTTTGCTTTTAGGTTTAATATTATCATTAGTTGTTGTTCCACTTTACTTTTTAATAATAGTCATGTATAAAAAGGAAAAGATTTAAATAAAAAGGTGTTGTTTATGAAAAGCATGCAGACAATAATAAAAAATAAAAAAGGTGTCTCACCTTTGATTGCAACAATTCTTCTAATAGCTTTTGCAGTTGCACTTGGAGCAGTTGTTATGAGTTGGGGAAAAAGTGTAGATTTTTCTGTGGAAGGGCAGGCTAGTGAAAAATGTGCTGGGGTTGGCTTAAGCGTAGAAAAAATTAATGATATCCCGCAGGTATTTTATGGTGGAACTGAAAATAATGGTTTTATTAAGTTCACAATAGAAAATAACGGAAACGAAGATATTGAAGGAATAATAGTTTGGGTTATCGGAGAAAAAAATACCAACACAATTGAGCTTGAACAGTCTTCAATAAAAGTTGGTTATCCATTGATTAAAGAAATCAAGCATGATTTCAGCAAGTATGGTGAAATAAAAAAACTAAAGTTCATACCAAAAATCAAGGTTGAGGATTCTGTCATAACATGCGCAAAGAATTCATTGGAAGAAGAAAAAATAAGTCCTGTTAGTTAAAAAAAGCATTCTTCAAAATCAATGAGGAAATTTAATGATTCTGAAAAAAAATAAACTCAGGTTTTTCATTGTTGCCCTAATATTAATATTTATCTTTATGATTGTGCATAATTTTCATTCTGGTTATAATTATCCGATGCATCTTGATGAGTACCACCATATTGCACAATCAGTACAGATAATAGAAAAAAAAGGTTTTGTTTCAACAAACCCTTATTTTGCTGAGCCAATAAGGCATGAGAACTTAGAGCCAGGATTTCATATACTATTGTCTGAGTTTTTTTTATTGACAGGTATGGATCCAGTACAGCATTATGGATTTCTGCCTGCACTTTTCGCATGCTTATCAGCTTTCATGCTATTTGTTCTTATCAATAAGATAACAAATAATTTTTGGACAGGAATCTTTGCTATGCTTTTTTTTGCAAGCTTAAAAAGCAGTGTCAATATATTAGGGATAAACTTTTTTACACCATTGACAGCATGTATTCCATTAATATATCTTTTTCTATTGATGCTTATAGAAGCATTATCAGACGGTGATATAAAAAGATTATTTATCTCAATTATTCTTTCTGCTTGCTTAGTAATAATTTATCCTCTTTGTGGAACACTAATCATACCAATTGCCTTTTTATATTTCTTATTAAATTCAAGAATCATAAAGGAATTTTACTTCAAAACAAAAGAAATCTTTGCAATCGAAAAGTTAAATAAGGATAGGATATCTTATTTTAAAACAGTCTTACTAACAATAAGTATAATTTTAATTATTATTATTACATTTATTTATTTCTGGCGTCATATTTCTTTTTTAAGAAACAAAACTCAAGTAATAAACTCATTAATATTCAAGGAGGGTTGGGGCAAGGTAGAGATAAAATATTTTCTTCCATACTTGTATGGGATTATATCAACAATATTGGCGTTAGCAGGTATGATTATTTCATTTAAACAAAAAAAATATCTAATTTTTGTATTTTTTGCATTTATTACAATTGGATTAACAAGCATGTTTAACAAGTTTGGATTTACTATTCTTTCTCCATATCAAAGAACATTATATTTTGCAATGCTATTCCTGATTCCATTGTCTGCAATTGGTTTAAGTTATATTATAAATTATATGAAAAAATTAAAAATACCTTTTTTAAGCAGGGTTTCTAAAGAGCCGATAGTAGCCTTTTTGGTTATTATTATTTTTATTAGTGTTTTTTCAAGCCATTATAAATTAATTGATGAAAGGAAGACATACAGCAATAAGATTATTAGTGAAGAGGATTATAAGGCAATTAAATGGATAGAGAAAAACTATGGCTCGCATAATACAGTTTTGGCTCCAATATTTGTTTCCTCAACAATCTATCCAATAACCAGAAATTATGTTGTTTCAATACTCCCTGGACAGTTAAGGGGTGAAAACCTAAATGCAAGCATTGAATTCTTTAATGTTAATTGCGGTAAGAAAGCAGGGATTATTAAGGAAAACAAAGTAAACCTTGTATTTTCAAAAGGAAAAATAGATTGTAATGGGTTAAAAGAAGTATATAGCAACAAAAATTTTGTTTATGAAGTTACTACTTAATTATTCAATAATTTGATTAAAGAAAGGTTTAAATAATATCTTGTTTCTCTTAATGAGATTAGTTTAAGTGGGGTGTTTAAAATTAGAGTTTTAGTGACTGGAGGAGCTGGAATGATT
>CAZXME010000066.1:0-3887 GCA_964641515.1 uncultured Methanosarcinales archaeon
GGAAATAAAACAATAATAATCAATAAAATTATTACAATAATTAAAACTTTTTTAACATTTATTTTTTTCTTATTCATTTTCTTATCTCTCTGTTTTTATCTTAAAATATCTCTTCGGAAGTATAACAATAACAATCAATAAAAATGTTAAGATTATTAATATTCTTTTAAAGGTATTGATATTTAATCTTTCCTTCTTTGCGTCTATGTTTTCAGGTTCCTTTAAATGTTCTTCAAGTTTTTCTCTCATTTCGGAGGCTACACCTGGTTTTATACTTATTAAGTTTTCTTTCTCACCAGGATCTTGCTTTAGATTATAAAATTCTTCATTACCTTTAAAATTAGTTATATATTTCCATTCATTAGACCTTATTGAGAAAGTACTAGATAGGCCCTCACTATGTGCATATTCCCTTACAGATTTTTTAGTTCCTAACATTACTGGTAATAAACTTTTTCCCTGTGCCTGTTTTGGAGTTTTTATTCCTACTAAACCTAATAAAGTAGGCATTATATCAACTCCTCCTGTCAGGGCGTTAATTTCCTTGTTTTCCATTCCTGGAACAAAAATAATCAAGGGGGTATGGATAACTTCATCATAAAGATGGTTTCCATGACCATAAAGTCCATGTTCTCCAAATTCTTCTCCATGGTCAGAATAAAAAATTATTATTGTTTTATTAAGTAAACCTTCCTGCTTTAATGTTTCAATTATACTGCTGAAATGTTGGTCTTCTTCATATATTAAAGAGTCGTAGAGTGCTTTCATCAATTCTACATCTTCAGAATTGCTAGTATTAATCTTTTTATAGAATATCTGAACAGCAACATTCAAAAAACTTGTATGTTGATTTAAATTATCATTCCATGATATATTTAAATATTTTCTTAAAGCCTTTTTATTTAAGAATAATTCAGGATTTTCTTTTATAAACTCATCTTTGAAAACAATTTCTGGATTATTAACAATTTTTTCAATTATCATAGAATTTAATTCATTAGTACTTAACATTTCTATGTCTGTTCTATTCGTAAACTTATAAAGATTTTTTTTACTAGGTGTATAAGGTTCATGAAGATTTGATGAATAAAATGACACAAAAAATTTGTTATACTTATTATTTTTTATCCACTCCAATCCATTATCCCAATCAAAGTTTTGTTTTGAATATGATTGAAAAACATGTTTAAAACCTCGCCCAAAACCCAAACTTAAACTAACTGACACTCTCTCTGGTGAAGCTCCAACAAATACAGTTGAGTAACCACTTTCATTGAGAATCTGTGACATTGTTAAAAATTTGGGATTGAGATGTTCCTCTCCTTCATTTCCTGGCAACTCATTTATCCCATGTATATAGGGATACAATGAAGTATGTACACTCATCATACCATCTCTTGTCATACTACCCTCACTAAAAAAATTCTTGAATACTATAGAATTTTCAGCAAATTTGTCAAGATAAGGAGTTGTATTTTTTGGATAGCCATAAATTCCTAAATGGTCTAGTCTTAAACAGTCTACATCAATAAGGATAATATTACAATTTTTACAAATAGCCTTTTTTAATGTATTTTCTTTTTTCAAGAGACAAATAGAACATGTAATTATTATTAAAATAGTTAAAATAATAAATAAATTTTTAAATTTTAATTTGTGTATTTTCATTTATATCTTATTCGGTATAACTTTGAATTATTGTATTAATAATTGTTTATATACCCTCTCTTTTTAAAGTTTATTTTATATTTTTAAATAGTATTTTAAATTAAAAATTACATGGCTTGGAAAAACCAAAATATCAATAAAAATAAGTTTAAATCTTAAATGCATTATGTCTTCTATTGAGTAAATTAAACTCTTATAAGCATCTGTAAAAAATCTTAGGAAAATTCCCCATAAACTATCTGAAGGACTATAGCTAAATAAAGTCCAATTCCATGAACCCTTTAAAACAGAAATTATTGAATCCTGTTTCAAATGAATCGCTTTTGCTTTTGGCTCATAGACTAGTTTATAACCTTTGGCTTTTAACCTATGGGACATGTTAACATCCTCATAGTTTGTTTTATATCTGATGTTATATAAGCCAATATCTTTTATTGCCTTCTTTCTGAATACACAATTGCTTCCAAACAAAAATTTAGGGTTAATTATCTTTTTCTTACCCCAATTCTGTTTCATATGAATTAATCTCCACAAATCAGCTGTTTTTTCTTTGTAATGTTCTTCTAAATTACCGCATGTACCAACTATTTTATCGCTAGTAAAATCCTTCATTAGGTTTTCCAGCCATTTTTTATCTAAAATAACATCCGCATCAATTGATGCAACAAATCCATTCTTTGCTTTTAAGACTCCTTTATTTCTAGAAAAAGCCAAACCCTTATTTTCTTTATTTTTTAGAATTTCAATGCTATATTTTGATGCTTTTTCAATAGTTTTGTCAGTACAACCATCGTCAATGACCAATATTTCATCAAGGGGATATGTCTGCCTTAAAACAGATTCAATACACTTTTCTATGTTTTTCTCTGCATTAAAGCAGGGTATATATAATGAAACCTTTTTCATAGTTTTTTCCCTTTTGGTTTTAGAATAAATGTTAAGTTTTTTAATAAAAACTTGCTGAAAACTGGAAGTGATTGTATTTTTCCATGTATTGATAAATTAGTTCCTAAATTATCACATGATTTATAACAGTTAATTTTTGAGAAATAAGAATCTGATTTTTTGCATTTTGATTTCTCCCTGAATAACCTTTGTTTTTTTGAATACCATGCTTTCTTAAAACTTTGTTTGTAAATATTACTTATTGGCATAAGATGAGATTTTAGACATGAAAGAATGTCCCCATTGGCCATAACCCTTGCAAATGTCCAGCCAGCATAACAGGGTATTGTATCAACAATATTTGAGTCATAATTACCTTCTTTAGAATTTTCATTGGAAATTCTTCTCAAAAACTGGTCAAGCGCATTAACCCTTAGCTCAACACCCAACTCAGCATTTTTTTTATTAACATAATTTTTTACTTTACTTATCTCTTCAATTAGTTCACATCTTTGCTCTTCGTTTAAAAGCAAAATCTCTGTTCTCCCTTCAACTGGGTCCATCATTGTAAAATCAACAGAATCAGCCCTTACCAGAAATGCAAAATCTATCATTTCTTTTATTTCATCATAATTAAGATTAGATATAACATTATATATATTGATAATTGGTTTTTTCTTTCTTTCCTTTTTCTTTAACTTACCTAGGTAGATGAGCATATCTCTCATTCTGTAGAAATCATCTTCTTTTTTGTTTGGATGCGTTTTTACATAGATTTCTGCTGTTCCTGCCCACATACTTATATTCATGTGATCAACACCTAAACCAACAAGTTTTTCTGCTCTTTCTTTATTGATTAAAGTAAAATTAGTGCTCATATCACAACCTATACCTTTACTTTTTATGTATTCTATAATATCCATTATCTTTGGGTGCATGAATGGTTCTCCTCCACCTGTCAGATAAACTTCCCTGACACACATTTCATCTAACTCATCAATAAGTTTTTTAATTAATTCAAATGGAAGTTCTTTTTTCTTTGTTTCTGGATCCATTGCTTTATCACCTAACAAGGGGGAGTTACACCAACAGCCAATACAGTTGTTATTGCATTTATTAGTTAGGTCAATTTGCACGCTTAATGGTCCAGTAAATGCTTCTGAACCATCAAGGATGCCCGCAACCATCTTTATTTCACTTATTTTCCAATTTAATTTCATATTAAATCCCTTTTTTAATTTTAAATAATATTCTTGTCTTTTGAAAAATTGATAAATCCTTTATTTTTCTGTGCATCTCTAGATTCATCCCTAAGTTATCACATCCTTTATAAC
>CAZXME010000067.1:0-3753 GCA_964641515.1 uncultured Methanosarcinales archaeon
ATTATATTTTTATTTTTTGCATGGTCTTTTTTTCAGGGACAAATATGGAGTACAATACTGAAAAAGAAATTCAATTTTGACTATTTCAAAAAATTCCTGTTATTAAATCTTGCCTGTATTCCCTTATTTATAGTCTTATGTTTCCTGACAGTAATCTGCCTTGAGTTTTTTAATTTACTATTCTTGTTTTTCTCAAATGCTGGACTTAATACAAGCATTGTTATGTTTATGTTATTTCTCTTACTCACTTTTGTCTTTCTGCCGATTATATTTTATCTAATTAATTTTACATCCATTTTATATTTTTATTTTACAAAGAAAAACAAAATATTGGACTCTTTTAAAAATACATTTAACATTGCAGTTAAAAAAATTCATTTATTGTATGTTCCTTATTTAATAATAAGCTTTGTATTTGTTTTGTTATCTGTATTCACAATACCGCTTAATTTTTTGCCAGTATGGCTTGTCTCATTAATTTTATTTACTTTGCTTGTTATTTATGCAGCATGGGTAAGGTTTTACATTGTAATCATTATAGCAAAATTAGAAAGAAGTCACCACAAGATTTAAATATATATTATCATGGGGTATTCTTAGAGTGATTATGAAAAAAAGAGGTCAGGTAACAGTATTTATAATAGTTGGAATTCTTATCCTTCTTGTATCCTTACTTTTCTTTTATATAATAAAAGCAAACACTATTTTCACTCCTGAAGTTGTTGTACCCCATGAGATTGCGCCTTTAAAAAGTTATGTTGAAACTTGTATGTATAAGGTAGGAGAAGATGCTATAATAAAACTTGGAATGCAGTCTGGATATGTTGAAATACCTGAAAGCATAGCAATGAATCCAAGGTCATATATTAATGTTGGAGGACCAATAAAGATGCCCTATTGGTATCTTAACGGAATTGATACTTCGCCACAACTAACTGATATACAATCCCAAATATCTGATTATGTTTCAGAAAACCTAAAATCATGTTTAAGGAACTTCTCTGATTTTAATCAATTTATTATAGAAGAAAAAGGAGATATTCAAACAAAAACAGTAATAGCAGAAGAAGAGGTTGTTATAACAACAGACTACCCACTTATTATCAAGAACAGGGAAGGTGACAAGATAACTGAATGGTCTTTATACAGTACGTCTGTTCCAGTAAGGCTTAAAAAAATTTACAGGCTTGCAAAAAGGATAATGGAAGCAGAAAATAAAAATATGTTCTTTGAGAAAGCAACTATTGACTTAATGGCACTTGATACTGAAATCCCATTTACAGATTTAGTATTTTCATGCAAAAACCTTGAGTGGAGCAAGGATGAAATTAAAGAAGCAATTAAAGAACTTCTTTATTACAACCTGCCAAAGATAAGAATTGATAAAACAGATTACCTGCCTTTTCTTTACTCTGATTTGATATATGAAGAATTTAAAAAGATAGATATTGAAAAAGATCCAATACCTAAAGATATACCAGAAGACATTTATGAATATAATCATTTTTTCTGGAAACCTGTTAGTGAAAACTTTGAAGATATGAAAGCAGGAGTAAGATACATGAAAAACTGGGATCTTGAGTTATATGCAAGGCCAAGTGATGGGGATGTTATGAAATCCAATATGGTTGAGGGGGCTCCAAAATATCTCAGCATGTTCTGCATAAATATGTATCATTTTACATATGATGTTATTTATCCTGTTGAGATAGCAATAAGAGATGAAAAATCATTTAATGGAAAGGGATATGTTTTTAGATTTTCTTTTCCAGTTTTGATTAACCATAATCAAGGAGACAGGTCAGAGTTTGGAATAACAAAGCTTGCAACTTACCAAGATGAAGGGTTTTGTAATGAACTTACAGAGAAGGATTATATTATTAATGCAAGAAACTCAAGAACAAATGATGAAATAAATAATGTAAGCATTTCATTTAACTGCATAAAGTATCAGTGTAATTTGGGATTCACAAATCCGGAAGCAAATAGATACAGATTAAAAACTAAATTACCATCAGCATGTGTTAATGGTATAATAACAGCAGAAAAAGATGGCTTTTTAAAATCAGAAAAACAGATAATAAATGAAGATAAAAATATTTTAGTTATGATGGATTCATTGAAAAACTTGGGTTTTAGGATTATGAAAGTCGACAGTACAGGATATAAAGAAAGCTTAGGTACAGATGAAAAAGCAGCTATATACATCAAATCATTAAATAAAAGCCATGATATCTTTGCAGCATACCCTGCTGAAGAAGGGATGGAAAAAATAGAACTTATTGATAATGATAATAATTACTACCTTGAAATTTTCCTTATGAAGGGAGATGAGCTAACAGGTGGCTTTAAGGCAGACTGGAATGTGAGTTATACTGACATGATTAACAAAAACAATATACTATTTTATGTTTATGACAGGGGCATTGCTAAAACAGATAATGAGAAGATGAATATGGTAAAGTTCTTAAATGAGAACAAAAATAATAATACATTAATGCCAAAATTTGAATGATGCTAAGATGAAAGAGATAAAACTGAAATTAATAGCAATAAGCTGCATATTTCTTATATTAGCTATGCCTGTTTATACTGCAAGGGTTTTTGCACAGGAAGATGAGCAAGAACAAGACAGTGAAATTGTTATAGATAATACTCCCCCATCAATAAATATAGAAAAACCTCCTGAAAAGGTTATTGAGCCTTTTCTTGATATTAAAGGAACAACAAATGAACCAATTACTATTGAAGTTAATATTAATTCTAATGATTATGGCACAGCAAGCTCAACTGAAAACAACAATTTTTCAATAGGTATAACATTAACAGAGGGGGAAAATAATATAACTATTAATTCGACTGATGCAGGAAATAATTCTATTATAAATAAATTTAATGTTTTTTGTGATTCAGAGCAGCCTCAAATAATCTATAATAATATATATGAATTAAGTCCTGCATACATAGCAGAGCAGACAGTTAAAGGGCAGGTTAACAAGCCAGGTATAAATATAGATATTTTTGTTAATGAAAAGGAAGAAAATTCTGGAAAATCTGATTCTGATGGCAATTTTGAAATTAAAATACACTTAGATAAAAGTATTAAAATAGGCGTAACAGATAAGAGTGTAACTGTTGGAACACAGAAAGAAAATGCATGGGAAAACAAGATAAAGATAGTTGCAACAGATGATTACGGAAGAAATTCAAGTATAGAGGATGTTGTTACATATACACTGTGTGGTTATGGCTCTGATTGGCATGTAGAAAATGCTAATCCAACTCCAGATGTTATAATACCAGAACATTTAATACAGGGAATAGCCCAGTTTAGCTTTCCTGTTAATCTGACTTACAATGGAAACGCTGACCCAAGCACAGTTGTCTTGACAAGCGAGCCTCAGCTTACAAGCTATGAATTAAGTTCATCATCAATGGAAAAATATCAGGATGAATTATTTGCAGGAGGTGCAACAAGCTACTGGAATGAAGATTATACTCAGGGTTATTTTATTGTAAATCTTAATAGCTGGACAAAAAGTAAAGAAGAGCTCACTAATATTAGTTATATAAAAATACCAGTAAGGTTTGATATATATTATGAATATGAAGATATGAATGGGGATATTGTTGAAAACACACAAAGAAACTGCTGGACAATCAGCATAATGATTGACAAAGAGATTCCAATCAATAAAATTCCAGAAAAAATGCTGAATTTCTCAATAAACTTATTGAATTCTACTATAAATG
>CAZXME010000068.1:0-3644 GCA_964641515.1 uncultured Methanosarcinales archaeon
AATGTTGCCACTTTTGATATTATTCTCCTATCTAATGACCAATTAAAAACTTTCCTTCTTACACCTGCAACAATATCATTTCCTTTTCTTAATTCTCTAACTATTTCTTTTATTTTTTCAGGAGGATGCTGCAGGTCGCCGTCCATAATAATAATATATTTTGTTTTTATCTGTTTTGATGCATCAACAACACTAGCTGTGAGACCATGAATAGCTTTTTTTGACCTATCTAACAGTTTTATTTTGTTATTTTTTTTATTGTATTCTTTAACAATATCTTGTGTTTTGTCTGTTGAGCCATCATCAGAAACAATAATCCTTATGTTTTTGTATAGTTTTTCAATAATTTTTAAAAGTTCTAAAATATTATCTTCCTCATTAAATGTAGGGATAATGATAGTTATATCAGAATTATCTTCTTTTTTCATTTTCTTATCTTTTTGAAATATATAAATATATTAAATATTATTAGGATAACAACAAGGAATATCAGGATATATACTGATTTAACCAAAGCCGGTTTTTCCTCTTCTTCTGCTGATATTACCTTTCCTACTAATGTTGCTGTTATTTTGTCATATTCAACTATTATGTCAAACACTTTTTCAGTTTTCTGGTTAAGATAGTTTAATATTATATCAAATTTATATGCTCCTGGAATTACTTTTGCAGTGTCCCAGTATGCATTGAGCTCTTGTTTGCCAAAATCAGGAATATCTGCTGATGCTGTCTTAAACTGCGTATATATTTTTCCATTATCATCCTTAACAGTTGTTTCAGCATAAACACCAGGTATTTCCATGTTCCAGTCATTTTCAACCAATATGTCAAACTTTGCTATTCCTCCAAGCTTAAAGCCAGTAACACTGATTGAGACTATATCAAGCTTTAATTTACCAATTGTAAATGATTTTTCATCTTTAGTGTTAAGATCATCATATAAGAGGGTTGCAACAGCATGATAACTTCCAGACCCGAGTCTTGGAGTCCACTTTACTGTCAGTATTTCTTTGTCTTTTGACTTTACTGAAGTTTTATCACTTGTTATTGTTTCAAGCTTGTTATTTAATGGACCATAGATATCTATTACAGCCTTAGCTTCTAAGATATCTTGTGTTCCAAGGTTTATTACTTCAACAGCAAAATTAGACTCTTTATTTTGCTTGAAGTTTGTTACAAATAATTTTATCTCAGCATATTTTCCTTTGTAAGGCACAATAACTTTTAGCTTTGATACAACTGCGACAGCTGTTGTTATTGTTGTTCCGCCCTTTGTTTTTTTTGGTATTTCTCTTACAACAATCTTTGCCTCATGTATTCCTTGTTTTTTAAGTTTTTTTGGCAGATTTAGTCTGTATGAAATTATCTTTGAATCCTGGTCTTTTGATAGGCTTATTGTTGGGTTTTCTATTGTTATGTATTCTGCTAAAGTGCCCTCAGCATAAACAACTGCATCAAAATCTTGATGAATATTATTAATTACCTTTAACTGGATTGTTTTTTCAAGTCTTGGCTCAAAGATAACATCAGAACTGCTTGGGGCAATGCCAAGTGCATAGGTTTGATTAGCCAAAACAATCATTACAATCATTAATAATATTGGTTTTAGTTTCATGATTCCTCTGCCTGAAATGTTAAGACTGCTGATTTTGCAACAGGTGGCTCGTCTGATGCAACCTCAACTTTGATGTCAATCTCTGCCAGGTCCTTTGAGTCAGTATGATTTAATGTGCCTATTATGCTCTTGTAAAAGTCAGACATATTTGCCCATATTATTTGTGAATTAACCCAATCAAATGAGTTTGATTCTGTTGAGTTGTCTGCTTTAAACTGATAATATGAAGTGTTTAGCTGTGCAAGTGAACTTGTCCACAATGAAGTTGAATTTACACTAATATTTGCTTCAGTATTTCCGTCATTTTCCAATTCAAATGGTGCTGGCTGGTTGTTTGTGGTATCATTGACCTCAAATTGTGTCATGGTGCCAAAGTTTATGGTATCCTGTGTTACAATTATTGAGACAGAAGGAACTAATGTAAAGTTCCAGATATCAGACCATTCACCATATTCTTCAGAATCATTTGCCCTGACTTTCCAATAATATATTGCAAAGTCAAGCTCTAATGGCTGTATATAATATTCATTTGAAACACCTGTTTCATTTGTTAGTGGACCGCTTACATCAGGGTTAAGGCTAACCTGTATTTGGTATGTTAGCTGGTCATTATCTGCGTCAGTTGCAGCAGTCCAGTTAAATCTTGGAGTTCTGTTTGTGAAGAATTGGTCATCATTTTCTGGATATGAAAGAATTACCTGAGATGGCGGGCTGTTTAATACAGTTACTTCTGTTGTATTGTATTTTGTAGTGTTTTCTGTTGCATCTCCAGCCCAGAATTCTGCAATAAGTGTTGCTCCTTTGTTGAAAGTTGAACTTAAAAGGTTTGCTACATTTGTATTAGTTCCGTTAGTAACAACAAGAGAATGAAGTGAACCAGATGATGTTCCATTTACATAGAATTGAGCATATGCTGTTATTGTATCTTCCGAATCAGGGTCTGTAACTGTCAGGTTTAATTTCCAGTCTGTGTTTGTGTAAACATTAATTGGGCTTGTAGCATTTGCGATTATTGTTGGTGCTGTATTATTTGCTGTTATGTTACAGCATATCTTTGTTGTGTAATCAGTGCAATTTCCAACATGCGCATTTGTGCTTCCTGATACAGATGCAATACAAGTTTCATAACTGCTGCAACCTGATTCATAACTGCAATTAAAGAATGAATCAGTGCTGCTTATGCATATATCAAAGTTATAGTTTGACTCATTATTTAGTTCAGCATGTGCATTTGTCTGATTTGAAAGATGCAGCAGTGTGTTATAATATCCTGAGCAGCTATTGCCTATATCTAATCCATCAGTATCATTGCAGCATATTTTGTAATTGTAATTTGAGTTATTTGCTAGTTCAGCATGTGCATTTGTTTCATCGGATATATGGAATATATCTGTATAAGAGCAGGTTGTTACAACATTGCATGAAAGGCTTGAATTTGAAAATTGAGATAGCACAATAAGTGATAAAAACAAAATTCCTATTCCAAAAACTATTTTTTTATTCATTTTTTTTTCTAAACCTTCTGTAGACTGTTAATACAGTCCTGTAATTTCGATTGATGAGTTTTGCAATTTCCTTGTAGCTTATGTTTTGCTCTTGTTTTAGATAGCTGACAAGGATTTCAAGCACACTGAATTTCCTGTCCTGAAAGATTTCAATAGGGATAAAGATTTGAGATTTTCCATCTAGTTTCTTAGGCATTTTTTTCTTTGATCTTTGGTATGTAATCCAGATTGTTTTGCTGCTTCTGTTCAAGAGCCTTGAGATTTCAGCATAATTAAGAGTATGTTCTTCTTTTAGATATTTGACAATAGTTTCCAAAGCGCTTAATGAGTTATTTTTAAAAATGGATATTGGCAAGGTGTTTTCTTTCAGCTGTTTTGTTAAAAAGGAGATGATTTCTATTTTTTCAGGTTTGGAAAGTGATTTAAGCCTTGAGAATAAGATTTCTTTATAAGAGTCAGCTAACATATCACTGATTATGTAATCCTTTAGTATATAAATCTTTCTAATTTTTACTTATTATGTA
>CAZXME010000069.1:0-3572 GCA_964641515.1 uncultured Methanosarcinales archaeon
TTATTTGGTCATATGCTGTTGGAAAGTTAATTGAAGAAATAAAAAATTCCTTTCAAGATAAAAAGATTGTTGCGCAGTTCCATGAATGGCTAGCTGGAGCTGGCCTGCTTTATCTAAAACAAAATAACATCAAAGTTGCAACTGTCTTTACAACACATGCTACAATTCTTGGAAGGACAATGTCTTTTGCAAATGAAAATCTTTATGAACTATTTGACAAGATAAATCCAGAAGAAAAGGCTTATGAATATGGCATACAGGCAAAATACTTAACAGAAAAGCAAAGTGCATCAAATGCAGATGTGTTTACAACTGTAAGCGAAATTACAGCCATAGAAGCAGAGCATCTTCTTGGGAAAAAACCAGAGGTTCTTTTGCCAAATGGACTTGACCTTAAGAAGTTTCCTACATTTGAAGAGGCATCTATAAAACACAGGCTGTATAGGGAAAGAATAAGGGAATTTTTATTGTATTATTTTTTTCCATATTATTCATTTGACCTTGATAATACTCTTCTTTATTTCTTATGCGGAAGATATGAGTTCAGGGCAAAGGGCATTGACATATTTATCAAAGCACTGGCAAAATTAAATGAAAAGCTTAAAAAAGAGAAATCTAAAAAAACTATTGTTGCTTTTTTCTGGGTTCCCGGGAATATAAGATCAATAAAAACACAATTATTAGAAAGCAGAGCATTTTTTGAGGATATAAAAGACGGTATTGATGATAATATTAATCAGATAAAAAACAAGATAATTTATTCAATAGCTTCAAAAAAGAAGATTATAGAAAAAAACATCTTTGATGAAGATTTTATGCATGAAAACAAAAAAAAGGTTTTGAAGCTTATGAAAAAGGGAGATCCTACATTATCAACACATGATCTGCATGATAAACAAAATGATCCTATTATCAAAGCCTTTAATGAGGCCGGATTATTAAATAAAAAAGAAGACAGGGTAAAGGTAGTTTTTTATCCAATTTATCTAACTGGAGCAGATAGCCTGCTTGATTTAAGCTATTATGAATGCATGCAGGGTTCTCATCTTGGTGTTTTTCCATCATATTATGAGCCATGGGGTTACACTCCTTTGGAAGCAGCTGCACTTGGGGTTTCATCTGTAACAACAGACCTAGCTGGATTTGGTAGGTATATTAATGAAAAATCAGTCCAGAGCAAAAATCCTGGTATATTTGTTTTGAAGAGATTAGGCAAAAAAGATGGTGAAGTTGTTAAGGAGCTTACTAACTCATTTTATTATTTCAGCAATTTATCAAAGCAGGACAGAATAAAAAACAAAATGGAAGCGCAAAGATTATCTTCATTAGCTAATTGGGATGTTTTGATTAAAAATTATATTGAAGCACACAATCTTGCTGTAAAGAGGCTTGGTTAAAATAGAGCTCAGAAAGGATTACATTTTGGATAGATGGGTTATTATAGCTTCTGAAAGAAAGAAAAGACCAAAAGAATTTAAAAAAATTAAACGAAAAAAAGAGGGAATCTGCTATTTCTGCCCAGGCAATGAAAATCTTACACCAAAAGAGACTGGAAGGATTGAAAAAAATGGAAAATGGATTATAAGATGGTTTCCAAACAAATTTCCTGCTTTAAGCCATGAGGGAGGCCCTGCAATAAGAAGTGCAAACAAGTATTTTACATATGCTGATGCATTTGGCATACATGAGGTCATAGTTGAAACTCCTAATCATAATAAGCAATTAGTTGATTTAACAGAGCAGCATATAAAAGAAGTTTTAAAGGTGTATGCCAATAGGATAACTGAATTAAGCAAAACAGATGGCACAAAATATGTAATTGTCTTCAAAAATAAGGGCATGGAAGCAGGAACATCATTAATTCATTCACACACACAGGTTATGGCATATAACAAGGTTCCTAAGCTAGTGGAGGATGAAATTAATGCATCTAAAGCTTATGGAATATGCCCATATTGTGAAATACTAAATATAGAAAAAAACAGTGATAGAAGAGTTTTTGAAAATAATAACTTTGTAAGCTTTGCACCATATGCCTCAAGGTTTAACTATGAAATCTGGGTATTTCCAAAAGAGCATATTAGGAATATAACTGAAATGGATGAAACTAAACTGGATGATTTAGCTTCAATGCTTAAGAAGATTCTGCTAAAACTGAAGGAAATAAATATTTCATATAATTTCTTCCTTCACTATGCTCCTGAGGGAAAAGATTTACACTTTCATATTGAAATTTGTCCAAGGGTAGCTACGTGGGCTGGCTTTGAGCTGGCTACAAATGCAACAATAAACTCTGTAAGCCCTGAGGATGCTGCAAAATTTTATAGGGGATAGAAATAAAAGGTATATATCAAAATTTAATTTTATTCTGCTTAACAAAATGGTAAGAACTGTTCATTCATTAGGCAATCATGAAATAGAAAAAAAAGCAAAAGAGGATATGAGATTCCTTGTTACAAACAGGAAAGGAGGGTATTTTTGCTTTGCTAACAAGGGTAAAAGCAGATATGATGGGCTTTTCTTTTTTGATGACAAAATGTATAAGATTATTGAAAGCCTGCATATGATTGATTTTCCAAAAGTAAGTAAGATAATAAATAAGTTTTATGAAATTAAAAGGGAACATGATAATGTAACTGAAACATTTTTTATGCCCCATCATTATAATTCATTAATTTATGAAGTAACTAAACAAAGTCCTATTGAACTAGTTTTTGATGTAAAGGAAAGTTATGACCAAAGAAAATGGGGCAGATTTTACAGCATTTGGCAGGAAGGTGATAAGGTAATAGTTAAGTTTGTTAAAAAAACAGATGCAAGAGAAGACAGCTCTGATTCCAATGAAGAGTATTCTTTATTTTTAGTGCTTAAGTTTGAAGGCATGTTCAAGAAAGTTGAAAAGTGGGAAAAAAGAGATTATGAGTTTGACAAAAAAAGAAATTCATCTCCTTATGAAAGGTATGCTTTTTCTGCTTTAACTTTGAAAACAGATAAAGTTGTTCTCAGCTTTTCAAAAAATAAGGAAAAGGCAAAGAAAGAGGCAGATTATATCTTTAGGAATATTGAGAAATTAAGAAAAAAGCAAAAAGAATATTATAATACTTTATTAAAGTCAAAAAAAGGTATTAAAAATAATATTCTAATGGCATACTCTTGTGCAATAAATTCACTTGATTCATTGGCTGTTGATGATAAAGGCATATTTGCAGGCCTGCCATGGTTCTTCCAGTTCTGGACAAGAGATGAGGCCATCTCATTAAAAGCTTTGATACTGCAGGAAAATTTTAATTTAGCAAAAAATATTTTGTTCAGGCATCTAAAATCTGTTTTACAGGATGGGAAGCTGCCAATAAAGCCAGGCCATTTATTAAGAAGTGCTGACTCTCCTGGATGGGTTTCAAAAAGAGCAGAAAACTTAATTTATATTTTAAAAAATAAAAAAATTCTTAAAAAATACTTTACAAAAAGTGAAATTAAAAGAATAGAAGAAAGGATAGAACATTCGCTTGATTTTATGATAAAATATCACACAAAAGAACATCTTGTTTTTAATAATGCAAAAGAAACATGGA
>CAZXME010000070.1:0-3552 GCA_964641515.1 uncultured Methanosarcinales archaeon
AACTGGGAAAATCAAAGAAAACTATAAAACAAAAGAAACCCAAAAGAAAGAAGAAGTAAGTTTTTTGTTGGCCCATAAATTTAAATTCTTTTTAACCACTCTATTGTAACAAATAAATAGAAAGATTTATATACGAGAAGTTTTCTAATATGTTTATGCATAATAAAAAATCACTCACAGAAAAGGTTTTGGAACTTAAGGAAAAATATCTTCAGCCAGCTAATATTATGCCAAAAATTAAGCAAACAATAGTTACTATAACAACATTAGCTACGCTTTTAAATTATATTATGCCTGTTGTTGCTTCAGATCCACTTAATGTAAAAGAATATATCCAGCAAAACAATTATAATCTTTCATCAATTTTCCAGTTGTATCTTAAGTCTCTTAATGAGGATGGTCTTGACGAAAATGAAAAAAAAGCAATTGATATAATAGCAAATGCACCAGAGGAAAAACAAGAAGAAGTAAAAACACTTGCAAAAGCAATATACAATAATGGACAACTAACACCAGAAATCTCAGAAGAACTAGAAAACTTAAATCTGCCTTCTGAAAAACAAGAGCCTGTTAAGGCATTAGAAGATAAAGTTACCCAAGAACCAGAAAACCCTGTTGACATCTATGCTGTAATTGCCAATGGAACAGATGATGAAGGTTTTTTAGGTGTCCATATAACAAGTGCTCTTGAGTTTTATCAATTAATGAAAAACAGTGGCGTAAGTGACGATAACATAACCCTCTTTTTATATCATCCAAATCATGAAGATATTATCAATACTGGAGCAAAGAAATGGTTAGATTACCATTTTGGTTCAACTCCTCTTCCACATAGTAAAAGTGAGGTAAACATAGATGAGGAAGAAGTTACAAAAAGAAAACTTTTAAAAGAAATATCTAACATTCCTTCTGACGATAATGATATTATTTATATGTTTTATGCTTCAAGAACCCAAGAAAAAGGTGAATTTAAATTTCCTGGAGGCTATTTAAATAATCAGGAGTTAAAAAGAAAGATAAAAAAGATTAATTATGGCAAAATTTTTGTAATATTAGATGCTTGTTATGCAGGTGCTTTTTTAGAACCACTAGATGGGTTAAAAAATTATGTTGGAATTGGATCCTGTCCTAAGGAAGAAACATGCATTAGCGGTATCCTTCCATTTATGTTAGCTAAGTATAAAGATAAATCAGTTGATGAATTAGTTGAAATTGCTAATACTGAAATAGAAAATTCAAAAAGAAATAAAGCAACAATTATAACTTTTTATTCTGATAAAAAACTTCTTGATGAGCCTTTAATACCTAATAATTATTTAACACAATAATTCATCAATTTTCTACTTTATAGTTTATACAATCCTATACCAATCTACAAAAAGCAACATTTATATATAAGTTCATTCTTAAAGATAAATAATGGCTAAAATAGACAACTGGATTAAGGAGCAGCTGAAAAAAGGCTTTAAAAAAGAGCAGATTAAAGAGGGATTGAGAAAAGCTGGCTATCCTCAAAACACTATCGATTCTGTTGATTCTTTTGCAAGAAAAAGAAAGAATTTTAATCTTGTGTTGATATTTTTTATAATAATAATAGCTGGAATTGCTTTTTATCTTATCTATCAAAATACTTTTTCCAATAATGAAGAAGTTGATACAAACAAAGAAGTAGAATTATCACCCATACTTTCCTCTGTTTCTAGTGTATTAGGGGATAGGGAAGAAACTTTAAAATTATTAGAAGCTAGAGGAGAGATAGTAAATATAACTTCTGATGGTTTTGAGCCTAGGGAAATGACTATTGAAGTGGACCAAAGTGTTAGTTTTCTTAACAAAGATACAAAGAGTCATATGATTATTACTAATACACTTTTTAAAACCAAAGAAATAGAACCAACAAATATATTTACATTTATTGCCAGGGAAAAAGGAGAATTTAAATTTTATTTTGAGGAATGGCCGGAAATTAAATGTAAGGTAATTGTAACTAAAAGAACAGAATAAAAAAGGTGAATAAAATTAAAGCAACTAACAAAACAATAAACTTATTCCTTATACTTATCTTTCTTACATCAATTATTTTTGTATTAAGTTCTAACAAGATTGCTAAAGCAGAAGAAGCAGGCGATGAATATTGGCCACTCGATGCTTCATACGAACCCCCTTCTACTCCAACCCAGTCTGAAGAAGAAGCAGCATCTGAACCAGAACCTGAACCAGAATCTGAATCAGGATCTGAAGTTGGGTCAGAGGGTGACCACTTGACTTTTTATGATACCCCAGCAGGAGCGGAAGCGGACGAGCCTTACGAAACCGAGGATTCTGAGGGTTATACTTGGGAAATTACAACAGTATATGAAGGAAGTAGTTGTGCTGTATTGACTACTTTTGTTAGTGGACCGGAAGGAGAACCAGGAGAACCTCTTCCGTCTGAGGAGCCTATTTCAACAACAACAAGTCATGACCATGAACCAACTAGTACTCCACCACCATCAACTTGTTTCCTTGCTGGAACACCTGTTGCATTACCAGATGGAACTGAAAAGCCAATTGAAGATGTTAAAATTGGAGATGTTGTTTTAAGTTATGATGAAAAAACTCAAACTAATGTGGCTTCAAAAGTCGAAGAAACATCTCACCATCCAAAAGAGCAAACTAATAGTTATCTTATTATTAATAATAAATTAAGAGTTACTCCAAATCACCCTGTTTTTGTTAATAATAAATGGCAGAGAATAGACAATGCCAAGATTGGAAATGTTTTAAGATTATGGAATGGAAATAATTTAATAATCACTTCTATTAGGCTGGTTTATGATAATGTACAAGCATATAACCTTAGAATAGAAAACACACATACTTATTATGTATGGGATGTTTTAGTGCATAATGGTTGTGGTACTACAGGAAAAGAAGTACCACCAGATACAACACCAGATACAACACCAGATACAACATCTTCTTATTCACCACCACCTGATCCCTGTGCTGGTGTGAACTGTGGCTCTTGCAGATATTGTTCTGGTGGTGGCTGTTATAATTATTGCTCTGGCAGTGACACTAGATGTGGATGCACTTCCTGCACAAACTGCAATAATCAAGATACATGCAATGGTCCATATTATGATAATTATGTTTGTAGCAACAGGAATTGTGTTGTTGGAAGTCATGAGTTAGATACTGAATGCGCAGGTCTTGCTGCTGATATTACTGCTGTAAGCAATTTTTACAATAAAGGTGTTCCTGTTGTTCTGCTAAACATATCAAATCCATACAGTCTTGCTACTGGAGAACTTATATTACATGTTCACGATGAAGATGGTGCTCCAGCTGGCTCTTGCAGCCAGGTTATTTCACTGACTGACACCAAGTTATTTTATGGAGCTTCTGTCAAAGACGCCCACTTTTATCCATGGGCTGAATCCATGTTGAACTGTAACCATCATAGTTGTTCTGAAGAAACACATTATAATTATAAAGAAAAAGAATTTTATGAAAAATATCCTGGTTTGCTGATTCTTGAAAACACTCCCAGCTATCTGCCGGGCTCTG
>CAZXME010000071.1:0-3457 GCA_964641515.1 uncultured Methanosarcinales archaeon
GAAATATGTTCTTGAGCATAATGAAGAAGAATTAAAGTTCTTAGGCCAGGATATTGAAAAGCTAAAAAATATAAAAGCACCATTTCCAAGAGTTACTTATACAGAAGTTTTGGAAATACTAAAGAAAGACGGACTTAAGGTTGAATGGGGAAAAGACCTAAGGACAATTGAAGAAGATGCAATTGTAAAGCATTATGAAAAGCCAGTCATCATAACAAATTATCCTAAAAAAATAATGGCATTTTACAAGCCAAAAGACCCAAAAAATCCAGAAACAGCTTTGTGTTTTGACATGATAGCTCCAGAGGGCTATGGGGAAATAATCGGCGGAAGCGAGAGAGACACAAATATTGAAGAAATGAAAAAGGCATTAATCGCACAAGGAGAAAAGCCTGAAAAATATGAGTGGTATTTTGACACAAGAAGATATGGAAAAGTGCCTCATTCAGGCTATGGCCTTGGAGTTGAAAGAGTAATTGCATGGCTCTGTAAATCAGACAACATAAAAGACACAATACCTTTTCCAAGGACAATGTTGAGAATGACTCCTTAAATTAATAGCAAAATTTAAATAAGAATAACTTAAATTAATACAATGGGGTGATTATATGAAAAAAATAATATTATATAGTTTAATAATTGGTTTGTTTCTGATTTCTGGATGCGCTGAAAAGGTTGATGAGGAAAAGATTTCTGATGATAATCTTGATATTCCTGAAGATATCCCTAAAGATGTTGAAGAAATTCAGGAAACAATGGAGGATATAGTAGACGAATTAAGTAAGATCCGTGAGAATAGGAACAAGGAACTTATAGATAACTTAAAGGAGAAAATTCAGAATAACAAAAACAAGTTTGCGATGACACAATCAGAACTTAATATGGAAAAAGAAAGTGAAAAAACTCTTTATTTTGGTATAATGAACCAGAAAGATGAAACATCTGACTTTACAGTAGAGTTTTTCTGTGATGAGGCAATGGATTCAAGGGCAAAGCCAGCTACAGATATTATTTTTGAATACACTGACAAGATAGAAGGCCTTGGAAAAGACCAGTTAGAAGTTTTCCCTCTTGTTGTAAATGCAACCGAAGATGCAAAACCAACAAACTACAGGTGCAGGGTATTAGTTGGACCTGAAGGCTATGCAGAAAAGGCTTTTTACATAACAGTTATAAACCCTTAATTTTATTTTAATCTGCTTAAAGTTGCACTCTGCTGATTTTTGTACCTTGACTTAACATTATATTTTCCACCTGTTAACATATATTTTAGAAAGAATGCAGCCTGTTTCATATCTGCTGTTATAACATCACCAAACTTCATTCTATTCTCGAAAGTTATATTCCCTTCAAAAATATTTTCCGGACCAATATACGGTGCATTTGCATGAGTAAGAAATGGGAAAATTTTAATTCTTCTACTTATCCCTGAATTGCTTTCAGTCACATAACCTACAAATCCTTTTGGTATTTTTACATATTCCTTACTTCCTGATATAAAGAAAGTATCTTTTTTTAGGTATATCTTTTCCTTGCCTATATCAATACTGTAAAAATCATTTTCTTTTGGTTTTCCCGGAATAAGAAGGTTTCCTGAGTAAACTTTTATTTTTTTATCCATTGTTAAAAAGAATTCATCTTCATCTTTAATTTCTTCATATTTTAATCTTTTTTTGTTTCTTTTAATAACCAGTTTTTCTTCATCCATGAGTTCTTTAAATTTTTTATGACTAAAATTAATATAACCATCGGAATCATGATGAATAACCAATTGTGCAAACTTGTCTTCTTTTTTTATAAGAACTCTTGTTCCAGATGTGTGCAAGATGCACAATGGTTTAATTTCGATTTCTTCAAAAATTCTTTTTGAACCAATGTAATCATCACTATCACTTCTTGCATTTACCCCAAGACGTGCCCAGCTGCTTCTTGTTACAACCTCTGCCCAGAAATTTTTCTTTAGAGAAATTTTCTCTTTGGGTTGCCATAAATAAAAATCCTCTGGTCTTATTTCAATTCCTTCTTTACTTATTTTCACTTCTTCAAGTAAATCATTAATAAACTGTTTTTGTGTTAATTTATGAGAGTTTTCAGCTAAATTATTATTAAATTGTTCTTGTTTTAATTTTAATTTATATAACTTATCAAGCTTTAAGTCTAATGAAAACGCACTGAATTCACCCCTGTCTTTTATTCCTATGAAACCTTTTTTCTCATATTTTTCCAAATATTCTATCCCTAAAATCATACTTGAAAAGTATTTTGTTTTTATTAATAAATGTTTCTATTATTTAGTAATAACATAAATAGTATTCTAAAATATTTAAATCCGTAAGTTATATAAACATTTTATAATCATTCTAGTGTATGACTGAAATAAAGTGCGGCCTAGAAATCCATGGTTATATCAATGTTGAAAATAAAACCAAGTTATTCTGCAACTGTGCTATTGATGAGAAAGCAAAGCCGAACACAAATATCTGCCCAATATGCACGGCAATGCCTGGCTCAAAGCCAATGCTTCCAAACAAGCAAGCTGTAGATAAGACAATTGCAATAGCTTTAATGCTTGGATGCAAGATAAATAAAAGATTATTATTCCAGAGAAAGCATTATTCTTGGCCAGACCTTCCAGCAGGCTATCAAAAAACAATGTCCGGCTCTTATTCTGTTCCAGTTGGTGAGAATGGAAAATTTCTTGGGGTAGGAATTGAGGAGGTTCATCTTGAGGAAGACCCTGCAAAGTGGGACCCTTTAACAGGAAATGTTGATTACAATAGAAGTGGCTTTCCGCTTGTTGAGATAGTTACAAAGCCTGATTTTAAATCTTCAGGGCAAGTCAGGGAATGGCTCAAGAGCTTAATAACAACCTTAGATTATATAAAGGCAATTGACAAAAACTCTGGAGTAAAAGCTGATACAAATGTTTCTATTAGCCCAAAATTCAATAGGGTTGAGGTAAAGAATGTAAATTCATTTAAGAACATTGTAAAGACAATTGAATATGAGATACTAAGACAGGAAAGACAAATTAGTGAAGGAAAGACAATAAAGCAGCAAACTAGGGCTTTTAATGAAAAATACGGAACAACTGTTTTTATGAGATTAAAGGAAACAGCGGCAGACTATATGTTTATTCCAGAGCCAGACCTTCCTGTGATTAAACTAGTTGAAAAAGATATTAAAAAAATAAAAGATAAGCTTCCTGAAAGGCCTGATGAGAAAATAAAGAGGTTTGTAACTAAATATAAAATTAAGAAAGAGGATGCATTTGTCATTTGCTCTGATATATTACTTTCTGAATTGTTTGAGAAAACAGCCAGGAAAATAAATCCATTGCTCACAGCAAGATGGCTGAGGTCTGAGCTATTAAGGGTTTTGAATTATAACAAGAAAGAGCTTTCTGAAACAAAAATAAATGAAAAACACATTATTGATTTATTAAAATTAGTTGAAA
>CAZXME010000072.1:0-3454 GCA_964641515.1 uncultured Methanosarcinales archaeon
GCGTCGAGATGCAGCAGGTTAATGATGAACTTGGCATCGAGATAGTGCAATGATGGTCACCGTTTAGGTGTTGTTTTCTTTGCCTTCATTTTTAATCACCCCCAATCTTTAAGAATTGAAGGCAAAATTTTTTCTTCATTGCAGCAATGCAATGAAGTTTTTTATTTTTTAAAAATTAAGAAATAATTTCTTTTAGCTCTTTTTCATATTCAAGTTTTAATTTGTGCTTATTGAAAAACCTGCATACATTCTTTACATCCCTTTCAACTAGTTCAAATGTACCTGGGCTTTTAATAGGTATTGAATGGGACAAATCAATGAAAACAGGATTGTCATTAAGGTTAAGGATGTTAAACTCTGAAAGATCACCGTGAACAAAACCAGCTTTATAAAAATTTCTTGTGTATTTTTTAATCTTACTATAACATTTTTTTAGGTCAGCCGGAACATTATCTTTAAGCTTTGGAGCAGCTTCCTTATTTCCAATAAATTCCATAATAAGAATATTGTTAAGGAATGCAATTGGCTTTGGAACTTTTACATCAGCTTCCCTTGCCCTGAATAAATTTCTATACTCACGCTGCGCCCATGCAAATATAATCTTTCTCCTTTGCTTTTTCAGGCCCAAAAAACGTGGGTCATTCCTTATATACTTATACATCTGGTTAAAATCGCATGTTTCCAGCCTGTAAATTTTTAGCGCAACCTTTCCCTCTTTGCCTTTGGCAGAGAAAACATTTGATTCCTTGCCAATCGATATAGGGCTAAGGGAGTCCTCTTCAAAAAAGCCCTTTGATGATAGATTAAATAAATTTCTCAATGTAAAATTATCAAATACATTTCCATAAGTTTTGAACTTCTCTTTTGTTGTTTTGGCCATGTACCTAAAGATTGTTAATTGATTTATATACTTGTTGTTATGTTAATTTTTTACTAAAAGGAGAAAATAAATCATCTGGGGGATATCCTAAATCTTAAAAACTCTGAGACAGTCATTTTTTTATCCTTTGCATAAATTGATGTATGTGAATCCCAGACTACCTTATCATACTCTTTTTTTGCACTTGGAAAATCTCTTAGAAAATCACTATTAAACTTTCTGCCTACATAAGAAAACAATTTCCATGCCTTGTTTTTTATAGCTTCAATAGTAATTATAAGGTCTGTATATCCCCATCTGTTATCATCAACAGAAGGAGGATTTTCACACCTTATACTTGCAGGCATAGTATTGAATGAGTTTTTATCAAGATAATATCTTCCATTCTCCATTCTCCATTTAAAGGCATGCAAAAATATTCCATAACCAACACTGCCAAACCTTCCTTTTTCTTTAGACCAGTCAAAACGGTTGGTTGGATTGAACTTTGACCATTTTTTCCAGAATTCTTCTCTTGAATTGAATTTTTCCCTTCTATATGTTCTTATAATTGGCTTAATTTTCATGTCATATGTATATAAAGGATCCCCATTGAATAAATAATCTGATGGATTACATTCTTCTGAATATATCTTAGTAACAATGCCTTCTCCTCCAACAGGATAATAATATGCTTCCTCAAAAATATCACCAATTTTCAGACGCTCAAGAGAATGCCCTTCAATTCTCTTGGGCTTATTAATAATATTCTCCTCATGAAAAATGATTTTTGCCTCAAGAGTATCATAATCAATTGTATAATCAGGTGATTGTATTTCTAATCCATTTTCATCTCTTTTAGGTCCCATAAATATTTTAAATTCTTTGGACTCATCTAAAAACAATAAAGATGCTAGCCCGTCTATTCCTAGGTGTAAATTAAAACCTCCCCCTTTATGAATATCCCAAGAATTAGAATTTTTAAAGGTACTATAAGGCGAAGCTTTAACCTTGTCCATTAATTCGCTTATTTCTTCTCTTGTTTTGCCAGGATTCATATAAAGAATTGCTGGCAAAATAAGATCTCCATCTGCATAACCCATTTCCACTCAAAAGTGAAGAACTTCTTTATTTATAAAAATCTTTTGTATCAATCAAAACCATTAAATCAAAAAACTTAAAAATAAAGACTAAGTTATGTTTTTTATGATAACCTGGAATGATTTTGAGAAAGTTGACATGCGTGTTGGGACTGTTGTTAATGTAAAGGATTTTCCTGAGGCCAGAAATCCGGCCTACAAACTAACAATTGACTTTGGAGAATTTGGAATAAAAAAGACAAGTGCCCAGATAACAAAACTTTACAAAAAAGAAGATTTAGTTAATAAACAAGTGATTGCAGTTGTTAATTTTCCCCCAAAGCAGATAGCTAATTTTATATCAGAAGTCCTTGTTCTTGGGGTTGTGGGAAATGAAAAAGAAGTAATCCTTCTTAAACCAGACCAGAAAATAGAAAATGGATTAAAAATTGCATAAAACCAAAGCTTTTTATAGGCCAAATCCATATTCTTTTCTGTGCAAATAAAGTCCTTTTACAAGCCATAACATCTTGTTATGCAATGAATTTAAGGTACTCTTGCATAAAACAGCCCGTCACGAGAGTACTCAATGGAGCTAACGATAAATTCAAGCAATGAGCTTGGGAGTTAGTGTTTCGGGCAACAAACCATTTAATATTCATAAAAAACAGTATAGAGCAAGCTAAGAGCTTTATTCACTATTATCATTCATTTAACAATTTATTTTTTGAAAAAATAGGAAAAAACATAGTTTAAATTAAAACTATAAAGCTTGTTCTGTATTAAAAACAAAGAAGGAGTTATCATGTTCATAGATTCATTAGCTTTAGCAAAACAAAGCATTAGTTAATTGTATAATCTATTAACTCTTTCTTCAACATTAAGTAGAATACACGGAGGAAATTAAAATGGCAAAGATAAGTCAAGTATCATCAAAATACATTGTTCACACAATAATTGAAATTGATGGAATTGTTGATAAACCAGATGTAATTGGGGCAATATTCGGTCAAACTGAAGGACTCTTGGGGGCAGATTTAGAACTAAGAGAATTGCAGAGAAGTGGAAGAATTGGAAGAATTGAGGTTAATTTAGAGACAAAATCAGGAAAAACAAGTGGTTCAATACTAGTACCCTCATCTTTAGATAAGGCAGAAACTTCTATAATAGCAGCTGCATTAGAGGTAATCCAAAAAATTGGTCCTTGTACTGCAAAAATTAAGGTGCAAAATATAGAGGATGTAAGAGTTTCAAAAAGAAGATTTGTTATAGACAGGGCAAAGGATCTCTTGAAAGCAATGATGGACAATGTTATCCCAGACAGCCAAGAGTTGGCAGATGAGGTAGCGTATTCTGTGAGGGTAATGGAAATACAGGAATATGGAACAGATAGGCTGCCAGCAGGACCATCAATAGATGAATCAGATGAAATAATTATCGTAGAGGGAAGAGCAGATGTCCTGAATATGCTGAAGCATGGCTTTAAGAATGTGATAGCAGTAAATGGAACATCTGC
>CAZXME010000073.1:0-3415 GCA_964641515.1 uncultured Methanosarcinales archaeon
AATTTAATGACATCTGCATAGAAACATGCCTGCTAAGCCTTAATGAAACATCTTACAGATTAAGAATTGAACTAGTAAATACAACTTTAATGCTTGGCAAAATTATTTATACAATAATACCAGAAGAAGAAAATAACGCTCCTGAACTCTTAATGGATATTCCAGATGTTGTAATTAGTAAAAACAATGAGTTTTCAATTGACTTAAGCAAATATTTCTCTGATAAGGATAATGATTCATTACAGTATATAGTTTATGAAATGGAAGATATTCCTGTTTTGATTGATGGAAATGTTGCAACATTAATTCCTGATGATGGATTTATAGGCATAAGGCATTCATTTATTATAGCAAATGACTCAAAATCGATAGCAGTTTCAAATGTCTTTAGTATTAATGTAACTGAGGTTTTAGTAGTAAAAAACATCACAGTAGAAAATGTTACTATCTTTAATTTTAGTGATATACCAACACAGCTTAAAGCTGAGATTAATAAGCCTGTTAAATGGGTAAAAATAATCTCTGCAGAAAACAGCGAATCAATAAACAAAACAATCAATGTTTCTTTCAGTCTGCTAAAAGAGGCATTTAATCTCACTGTTAAAGATATTAAACTAGACAAAATAATTGAAAAAGATAAGATTGTTATTAAGGATGAAACAGAAGTCAAGGCAGAGACACTGGAAATAGATAAAAAAGAAATAAATGAAACAACTAATATAACCTTATTAGTTAATGAAACAACCTCTGAAAATGAAAGTATAGAACTAAATGAAACCCTTTATTTAAATGATAGTATAAAACCAGATGAAACAAATGAACAGGAGTTTGAATTCCCTGATTTATTTGAGGAAAATGAAGCAAAAGAATACCTTATTGAGTATGAAACAAGTGCTCCTGTTGCTGTTGAAACAAATATCAGCACTTACAAAAAACAGGTTGTTATAAGTTCTGATTTGCATTACACAAATGTTTTGGCTTATACTAATGTTCCTATTGAGGTTGCTTCACAAAAAATCAAACTTTACTGGATAAGGAATGGTACAAAAGAATTATTTACAAATGTCAGCTATTATGACTCAAATAATAATTCCCTAATTGATAGGATAGAATGGATTATACCTGGCTTGTCTAACCAGACATTTGAAGTGGAGATTGAAGTACTGAATGTACAAAGCTATCCAACTGTTGGAGGGAACTGGACTGTTATGTTTAATACAACTGGAACAGCTAACTTAACGATAACCACTTTTAACAAAACAAGCTATTCAGAAATGTATAATGATAATGACTTGACAATTGATGATTTAGAAATTCTTGAATTAAGATGCGGAGATAAAGTATTATTTAACAAAGACAGTCTTGCAAATAATAGGGATTTTTATTTTATATTGGATGATGGTTCTTTAGTAAAGTTAAATGAAACAATTGGAAAAGAGCTAAGAGTAAAATCATTGTTTATAGAGGATTATTATTGCAATTCAACAGGGTATCATACAGTCAATATTCTTACACCTGGAGAGCACAATCAGGAGTTTAAGTTTAATGATCAAACTAGTTATGCACATAACTTTGCAACAGATTTGATTAAAGCAAACACTCTTTATTATGAGTTTAACTGCCCAAAATGCGCAGAAGAATATGATTCTAATCCTGTTAATTTCTGTCCTATGATAAACCATTGGCAAGAAAAAGATGATTTTGAGGCAGAAATTAGCTTTAATATAGAATATGTTAAGCAAACTAATACTGCATCTATATGTGCATATCAGGGTTACACCTGGTATGAAGAACCTTTAGGTTATCAGGAAACTATTAATTATATTGAAAAAATAAACTCAAGCCAGCTTTCTGCTGCACCTGAAAGATTTGGTATTAATGAATCATGGGTAAACAAAACAATGTCTATCTATCCTGGGTGGAAATGCATTAACATAACAACTATGGTGCAGGATACAGTTGAAAATAATGAAACTAAACTATATGCAAGGTGGTGGGGCCAGGACGTCAACGGCAGTAGAGGCCCATTTGTATGCTTTAAGGGATTTGCTCAATTAGGTGAATGCGATGGGAATAATCCATCTGGTGCTTTGGACTGCAGACCTTATTTAAGTATAACATGAAAAACGAAAAAACAAAATTAAAACCTGTAATTTTCATTTATTTAGTTATAGCAATACTTTTGGTTAGCTATGCTGTTGGAATATTGCCATTTAATCTTTTCTTATCATTAATGGTTTATTCTGGCTTATACCTTATTGTTGTAAAGGAAAGAAAAACAGTAAAAATATTAATTGATTTGATTATTCTTAACTTTTTAATAACTTACGAGAATCTATCTCAATTAATTAAAAGAAAGTTGATGCTTGGAAGCAGAAATCTTCTGTTCTTAAAAATCTTGATATTCTTTGATTACAATCTTCCGGCTACATTAAATAGATTATACAAGAAAATTTCTGTCTTTGTTTATAGTGTTTTATTATTCCTTAGCGTAAAGCTGCCAAGACAAATAAGAAGAACTGTTAAGCTAATCCTTAAAACAATAGTTTATTCAATCATAGGTTTACTGGAATTAGTAAATTCTGCAGTTACAAAATTATTGAGTTTAACCAATTCCTTTATTTCAAGGTTGAGGTTAATATTCAATTATTTAAATGTAATTTACCTAAGCAAGAGGGCATCACTCACAAGGTTTGCCGGCATTACAGTGTTTGTTTTAATTATATTATTTTTCTTTATCGGGGTAAAGCCAGGCGAAGAATCAATTAAGTTTGTTGGTGCTGTTGGTGAATACTGCACTTATGATGGTAACTGTTCAGTATGTGAAAATTGTACTAATGATGTTTGCACGTATATAGGAAGCGGAATTGAAGATACCTCAAACGGTTGTTATGATTATACTGGCTGCTCTGCAACAAGCGGGGATTACTGCAGGTGTAATGGTACAGGAACCTGTCTGACAAATGATGCTGGTGCATGTACTGCGGATACTCAGTGCTTTAATTATTGCGATGCAGAAAATGCTGCAAATGAGGGGCTTAAGGGAAAAGAAACAGATAACCTTGTCTGCTTCTCTTCAGAACAATGTGATGGTGGAGCTTGGAATTGTGGCGACCAGGATGGTGACTGCCAGGTTGATCCTGGAGCAGATGACAACTGTGATGATTATTCAGAGAGTAGCAGTATCCTAAGTGGAGACCCTGGCTATCCTGGTTCTTGTGATGCTAACTGCGGTTATACTGCTTTCCAAATCTATAAATTTTATGTAAAGAACAGCACAAATCATAATGTTGCATCTTTTGATGATTATGGAAATCTTGTCCTAAAGGGGACATTAACTGAGTCTGTAAGTGGAACTGAGTCTGTTTCTGACACCTTCACAGATGAAAGTATGGTTTCTTCAAAAACAAATCTA
>CAZXME010000074.1:0-3319 GCA_964641515.1 uncultured Methanosarcinales archaeon
GGGTTTCCATTTGGTTGTAATGGGCCCACCCGGACTTTCAAAGCACTTGCGAGCGTTAGCGAGCTCGGTGGGCTTGAATTTTTAATTCAATGCCCGCCATGCGTGCCAGCTTAGCAAGAAGCTGTTCGAACCCGGGGTCTACAGCTTAGGAGGCTGTCGCCCTATCCAGACTAGGCTACAGGCTCATCTATTCCAGGAAAAATATGAAGCTTTATTAATGTTTTGTGTTTTCATATACTGCATGTATAAAATAAAACAGATTCCAGAGGATTTTGTTGTAAGAGAAATAACAGATATAAAGCTAAAAGACAGTGGAAATTACACTTATTTCATACTCAAAAAAAGAAACTACACTACAGAAAGAGCTGTTTCAGCTATTGCAAATTACCTAAAAACAGACAGGAAAAATATAGGATATGCTGGCGCAAAGGACAAAAATGCTATAACAGAGCAGTTTATCTCAATCAAAGGGCAAATAAAAAAAGAAAATATTAATCTAAAGGATATTGAGATTGTTTACAAAGGAAAAGGTGATGAAAGAATAAGCCTTGGTGACTTAAAGGGAAATGAGTTTATAATAACAGTAAGAGGTTTAAATAAAGAAGATATTAAGATTAATCAAAAAACCTTTTCTATTCCAAATTATTTTGATGAACAGCGCTTTAGCAAAAACAACTCTGATATAGGCAGATTAATACTAAAAAAAGATTTCAAAGGAGCTGTTGATTTAATTTTAAGCGATTATTCTAAAGAAAAAAATAATTTTGAAAAAGAAGTAAAAGAGAATATTTCAAGATTGCCAAATGATTTTATTGGTGCAATAAAGAAAGTCCCAAAAAAAATAAGAATGATGTATGTTCATGCTTTCCAGAGCCTGATATTCAATAATACAATTACCGAGTTAATAAAATCAGAAACAAAGGAATACAAAAAGGTTGATTACTCCAATGGCTTTTTTGTTTTTCCAGATAAAGACCTAAAAAACATTAAAATACCCATAGTTGGTTTTGGAACGGAATTCAAGGACAAAAAAATAAAAGATATTTCATCAGTCCTGTTAAAGAAAGAGGGAATAACCTTAAGAGATTTCATAATAAGGGGGATGCCAGAGCTTGCTTCAGAAGGCAATGAAAGGGATATGTTTGTAAAAGCAGAAAAATTAAATATAAAAACTGAAGATGATGAGCTAAATAAAAAGAAGTGTATTGTATCATTCACGCTTCCAAAAGGATCTTATGCAACAATAGTCATAAAGAAGATTTTTAATGATATTGATTAATTTTAGTTAAGTACAATTTAGAAATAGCCTCGCTTAACCATATGTTCTGTCTGGGTGCCAAGCAGAAATATGTTCACCAAAAACTTCTTTTATCTCTTTTGGAGTTGCCTCATTTTCAAGAGCCCTCACAGTTCTCTCAAGAATTCCTTCTACCGTAAGTCTATCAAGAGGATTATCCATTGAAGGTAACTCAATTCCAATATACAACTTCAAATCTTTCAAATATTCTAATGGTGTTTTTTCATCCCCCATATTAATTAGAATAATACTCAGATATAAAAAGTTTTCTATGCTCGGCTATTTCTAAACTTCTTCGTCGCTTCGCTCCTCGAACACGTTGCACTCTCGCCTACGGCTCGGGGGATTTAACAGGAATTGCCATGTTATATTCAAGTGTGTTTAAGCTTTTAAAAAATAAAGTAAGAGTTCAGGTAATACTTACATATTGTATTTTAGTTCATAAAATTTGTTTATTATTCTTCTCAAAAAATGGTGTCCCTACAATGATCACAAACATATCCTTCATATCCTTTCTTTTTTACATAATTTAGTCCTGAGCTTTGATAATCAGTTTTATCATTTTTTAATATTTTCAAAAGATTTGAACCATTATACCCTTTTATTAAATCTTCCTTATTTGTACCACTTTGTGAAAAATGCGATCCACCTATAGTGTCTATTACTAATTTATACCATTGATCTATCATTCCAATATCTGTGCAAGTTTCACATCTGAATAAAAAATTTGCAGTAGCAACGTATGAAACTCCAGTATGATGCCTTGGATCTAAAGGATGAGCTTCTCTTGCAGAACGATATTGTTCATCTGAAAAATGTTTATAAGAGAATAGCCTTATTAATTCATCAAACTCTTTAGGTGTTAAAGGAATTCTATTTTGAGTAAGTTGATTCATTCCAAAAATAATATCTTAATTAATATTTAAACTTTTTGTTTTGTAACTACTTTATAATTATCAAGAATAGACTTTAAAGGTCCTTAGAAGGATCTTATGCAACAATAGTCATTAAGAAAGTTTTTAGTGGTATTAATTGATTTTTGTTATATCTAATCCAAAATGGGGATTGTTGAAAGTAGTAATCGAAAGACTTATTATTTATTTATTTATTTATTGGAGCTGTTTGTATCTCTGTAATCTTAGCTAAATAATTATCAAATTGTGTTCGTGCTTTCTGAAAAATTTCATCTATATTAGGGATTTGAGATTCTGAACTATATTCTGTCGTATTATCTCCAACTGTTATTTTCAAACAATCTAGTTTAAGGTCATTATCCAAATCACAATAGATTACTTTACTTCCATCTGATTTGATAACTTCAAGATAGTTTTTACTATCAACATCACATTCATAAAATCTGACGTTTTCTTCTCCAATTTTTCCATTAAATTTGTATTCAAGATTATCGTTACATCCTACCAAATTTAAAGCAATTACTGCTATAGTTACAATAGTTTTTAATGTTTTTTTAAGTGCCATATAATTAGTTATTTATACATTTTTATAAATCTTTCGATTTTTTACTACTATAGAATTATTCTTCCAATGCCTTCTTAACATCAGAGATTATCTCATCAACTTTCTCTATTGGTTTACTTGCGTCTATCTCGGCCAAAATGCCTTTCTCCTTGTAATATCCTATTAAAGGGGCTGTCTGATTTTTGTAAACATCAAGGCGCTTTTTTATTGAATCAGGCTTATCATCCTCTCTCTGGATAAGCTTCCCATCACAAACATCACATATTCCCTCTATTTTTGGAGGAATGTTCTTAACATGAAATATAGTTCCGCATTCACTGCAAACCCTTCTTCCTGATAATCTTTCAATTATTATTTCATCATTGGCAACAAAATTAAGAACCTTGTCTATCTTTGATATTTCAGAAAGTGCATTTGCCTGGGCTATTGTCCTTGGAAAACCGTCAAGCATAAAGCCATTCTTGCAGTCATCATGCTTTAATCTTTCCTCAACTATCTTTATAGTAACCTCATCAGGAACAAGTTCTCCTTTATCCATGTAAC
>CAZXME010000075.1:0-3254 GCA_964641515.1 uncultured Methanosarcinales archaeon
ATGAATAGCAATATAGGCATCTTTTAATTTTTCTCCACCTATCCTTTGCTTTTTTGTTTGATTCAGTTTGCGTTGAGAGTAATTAAATACCTCTATGGATTTTTTACCAAATATACTTGAAATTAAAATACTATTGATATACTTAAAGCATTTCTTTTTTTCTTTACCATAACGTTCAACAAATAAGTCTAAAGTTTTTTCCCTCTCGTTGTTTATTACTATCTCATTCTTTCTGTAGGCAGGCAGATTTTGCTCATCTTTTTTTCTATTCTCTTCTTCGTAAATAATTTCATTAATAACATGAGTTCCATTAATTCTTCTTCCAAGCCTTACAAGCTCGAAACCAATATTTCTTAGAATTCCCTTTGTTTTGAGTATATCCTCGATAGAACTTTTTCCTAATTTTATAGTACTGCTCATATTATAGTTAATAAATCTTTTTTATTTATAAAACTTTCTAAAGATAACTACTTTAAAGTAACTATGACACAATATATATTTTAATACTCCTCTTCGTATTAATTATATTATTAAATAAAAAAGATTCAATCCGGAAAATAATCTATTTCTTAAGATAAAGATTTATATAGCAACTATTTTCTTTTTTTAATATGATATCAAAAGATAAACTAGCTAAATTATTATTCCCCCATTCTAAAGTAAGAGAAATACAAAAGGATATGATATTAGATGTTGATAATGCTATTAAAAACAAAAAAAGCCTAATTATGCATGCCCCAACAGGCATTGGAAAGACAGCTGGTGTTTTGGCTCCTGCACTGGCTCATGCAATAAAAAATAAATTAACAGTTTTTTTCCTAACAAATAGGCATACGCAGCATGTCATTGCAATAAACACACTGAAAAAAATAAAAGAAAAATACAACCTTAATATAAAAGCTGCTGATATCATAGGCAAGAAGTGGATGTGCCCTGTTCCAGGTGTTGAAATGCTTTATTCAGGTGAGTTTGCAGACTACTGCAAAACCGTAAGAGAAGATGATAAATGTGAGTTTTATTCAAACACAAGAAAAAAATCAAAACCAACTGTAAAAGCAAAAGCAGTGTTGTCAGAATTAAAACAATTATCCCCCTGCCATACAGAAACAGTTAAGGACATATGCTCAAAATACAAGCTCTGCCCTTATGAGATTTCATCCTTGATGGCAAAAGATGCAGATGTTATTGTCACAGATTATTATTATATTTTCAGCCCAGCTATAAGAGATTCTTTTTTCAAGAGAATACAAAAAGATATTAATGAAACAATTATTATAGTTGATGAGGGCCATAATCTTGCCTCAAGAGTCAGGGATTTGATGACAGAAAGATTATCAAGTTTTACAGTGAAGAGAGCTATCAGCGAAGCAAAGAAGTTTAAGTATAATGAAGCAAGAGAAAGCCTAATTGAAATTAAAAATATTCTGGAGAATCTTGCCAAAAATCTAAAAGAATATGGTGAGGCTATTGTAAAAAAAGATGAATTTACAAAAAAAATAAACCTGATTGCAGATTATGATGATTTGGTTTCAGACTTTGCGTTCATCGGAGATGCTGTCAGGGAAACAAAAAAGCAGAGCAGTATTGGCTCAGTTGCAAGATTTCTTAGTGCATGGCATGGTTCTGATGAGGGATTTGTGAGAATAATTGAGAAAAAACCAAAGGCAATAATCTTATCATACCGATGTTTAGATCCATCTTTGGTTACAAGAGATGTAATAAACAACGCACATTCAACAATCATAATGTCTGGTACATTAACTCCAACACTAATGTACAAAGACCTTCTGGGGTTTGAAGAAAATACAGTTGAGAAATCATACAAAAGCCCATTTCCAGTCAAAAACAGGCTTAACCTTATTATACCTGAAACAAGCACAAAGTATTCTTTAAGAAATGAGAAACAATTCAGAAGAATAGCAAAGATATGTGCTGATATTGTAAATGAAGTCCCTGGAAATTCTGCACTTTTCTTTCCAAGCTATTACTTAAGGGATGCTGTTAATTACTTTTTCACTAAATTATGCAGGAAAACAACATTTCTTGAAACCCCTGGCCTGAAGAAAGAGGAGAAAAAAGAACTCTTGGAGAAATTTAAGTCTTACAAAGATTCAGGAGCAGTTCTATTATGTGTCGCATCAGGTTCTTTTGGAGAGGGAATTGACCTGCCAGGAGTTTTAAAATGCGTTGTTGTTATTGGCATTCCATTACAAAAGCCAGACCTTGAGGCAAGAGCATTAATAGATTATTATGACAAAAAATTTGGAAAGGGTTGGGATTATGGGTATATGCTTCCTGCATTCAACAAATCATTGCAGAGTGCTGGAAGATGCATAAGGTCATCAACTGACCGTGGTGTAATAATATTTTTAGACCAGAGATATACTTGGCCAATCTATTCAAAATGTTTTCCTTCTGATATGGATATTAAGATTACTAAAAATTATCTTAAGGAAATAAACAGCTTTTTTTCTAAAAAATAAATTTTATAAAAGACTATGTCAGTATACAAAAACGTAACATTTATATACTAGTATGATATATTATATTACAAATGGTCATTTTATTTGACTTATTCAACATACCAGATGATATATTTGAAGTAATATTTGCTACCAATCAGCAAAAGGTAGTCGCAAAACTGTTAATAAAACACATCAAGGAAAATGGTGGTGAGATAGGAAAAAGTGAGATGTCTTTGTTTGCTACAAGACTTCATGATGGCAACCTAATTACAGAGATAGACGAGCCATCATACAAAGGCAAAAAAGTCAAACTTTCATACAACAAAAGGCAGTTTTATGATAGGATATTAACCCCAATGAAGAGCATGGGTATAATTAACTATAACCTTTACAAAAAAACATACAAAATATCAGACCATTTCAACAATGAGATGATAAGAATAGGCACTATGTGGCTTGAAGAACTAAAAAAACCAGCAAAAAAATCAAAAATCACATTTACATAGGCTCCCTGCCGAATTCTTACTACCCCCAAACCCAAGAATAGGGAGCCTTTATTTTTTTTAGAAAGCTTTTTATTAAACTATTGTTTCTGTTTGCTCATGAGAGCTATAACTGAGAAAGAGGCAGTTGAACTGTTGAGGAAATATTCTAATGGTAAGGAAAGTTTTAACAAGGTGTTAAATCATTCAAGAGCTGTCCAGAAGCTTGCTTTAGAGATAGCTGAAGAGGTTAAGAAAAATCATGATGTTGATATAAATTTTGTTAAAATAGCCTCTTTACTGCATG
>CAZXME010000076.1:0-3107 GCA_964641515.1 uncultured Methanosarcinales archaeon
ATTCTTTATCATAGAAGACCTAAAGAAAGAGGAATTTCTTACAAAGCCAGAGCATATAAAACTAATAGATTAATTATGAGTCCATTTCATCAATAACTTCATCTATTATCTTCTGCATTGGCTTTACTTTCTCTAAAGTCCCTTCTTTTCCGCAGAAAGGACATGTCTTTGGTATTATATCCTTCTTTGGACTGAACTTATAGTTGCATTCTTTACAGTGTAGATTTAACATATTAAGAATAAAAAAATCAAAACTTATAAAGGTTTCGAATTAAATCCTTCTTTTCTTTTGATTTGGCTTTGTTCTTACTTTCTCTGCGCCCTTTCCTTTGTTTAATAATCCACGGGAGCGCCTTCCTGCAGAGGTCAACCCTCTGAATACTCGGCCAGTATGCTTCTTCTCACTTATCCAATTTATCCTTTTATCAGCCTTTATTGAAGGATGCAATTTATCTACTAAAATTACCTCATACCAAACATGTTTGCCGTCTTTTCCAACATAATAAGAGTTTAAGACCTCGCAGTTCTTGTATTTCTTATTAACTCTCTCTTCTGCTATCTGCTGATAGTTTTTTGAAAGAACTTTTCTTTGGGTGCTGTGTTTAGGCCTTCTTCCTTTTTTTATATCAGGCCTTTGTCTTCCACCACGAATAAGCCTCTGCCTTACAAGAACATATCCCTGTTTTGCCTTATAACCTAAAGAACGAGCAGCATCAATCCTTGTTGGCCTTTTAATTCTAATAGTAACTGGCTCTTTTCTCCACTCAATAAGCCTTTTTGACCAGATTTCCTTTAAATTTTTCTTTGGACTTTTCCAAAGCATTCTCACATATTTATATAAACTCATTTTATTAGCCTCCATTAGTTTGTTTTAGTTCAGGCAAGCAACTGCCCACATCCATAAAAGGAAAAATCTCAGTTTGTTTAAAAAGCTTTCTTTTAAATTTTTTAGAAAACTATAAATAATAGCCAAATAAGCATTATAATAGGTGATAATAATGGATGAAACTAATCAAACAGATAAATCCAATATGATTGAAGTTCTAGAAAGTATTCCTGAGCAAATAGCAGATGCTGTAAAGCTAGCCAAAGATGTTAAGATAACAGAACCAATAAAAAAAATTATGGTTGCTGGAATGGGCGGCAGCGCTGTATCTGGGGATATTTTAAAGGCATATCTTAAGGATAAGATTGATGTAACAGTCAATAAGGATTACTTTCTGCCTGAACTTGTTGGCAAGGAAACCCTCTTATTTATTGTATCCTATTCAGGAAACACAGAGGAAACAGTCTCTGCCTATAGAACAGCACAAAGAAAAAACATGAATATGGTTGTTATAACAACTGGTGGAAAATTAGAAGAACTTTCAAAAATAAGCAAAACACCATGTATTATTATTCCAAAGGGATTCCAGCCAAGGGCAGGCCTTGCCTATTTGTTTTTCCCTATGCTAACTGTGTTATACAATTCACATTTTATTGATAATCCAGAACAAGATATAAAAAATACAATTAAGGCATTAAAAAACCCTAAATTCAAGGAAAGGGCACAGGATCTTGCTGAAAATCTTGTTGAAAAAGTGCCATTAGTATATACCTCAAAAAGAATGGGTGTTGTTGCATACAGGTGGAAAACACAGTTTAATGAAAATGCAAAGATTCATGCCTTTTATCATGTATTTCCTGAATTAGACCATAATGAGCTTGTTGGGTATGGCAACATAAAGGCAGGATATCATGTAATAATAATAAAGGATGATGATGATTATGTTAAGGTAAAGAAAAGGATGGATATAACAAAAAGATTAATATCAGAGGCAGGAATTAATGTAACTGAGCTGGTTATTAAAGGAGAATGTTTTTTAACAAAGATGTTCTCAGCAATCTATCTTGGCGACCTTACCTCTTATTATCTTGCATTAAAGTATGGTACAGACCCAACACCTGTTGATGTAATTGAAAAGCTGAAAAAAGAGTTATAACTAAGATGAGTGAGATAAAAACAATAGTATTTGACCTTGATAACACCCTGTATCCAAAAGAAACCGGGCTGTTAAATGAGGTTGGCAAAAGGATAAATGAATTTATCTGTAAAAAATTTAATCTTAATGACGAAGATGCAACAACACATAGAAAAAAATTTTTTCATAAATATGGCACTACATTAAAGGGCTTAATGATAGAAGAAGGCATTGAGCCAGAAGAATACCTTAAGTTTGTGCATAATCTCAACACAAAAAATTTCTTAAAGAGGGATGAAGAGCTTATTAATGTGTTAGGCAGGATAAAACAAAAAAAAATAATATTTACAAATTCTCCAAAGGAGCATGTGCTAAGTGTTATTAAGGTTCTTGGCATAGAATGCTTTTTTTCAGGCATATATGATATACGGTTTCTTGAGTTTGATAATAAGCCTCAAAAAGAAGCATATACTAAAGTTGTAAAACATGCAAGCATTGACCCAAGAGAATCTATGATGGTTGATGATTACGAGCATAATCTCTTGCCAGCAAAAGAGCTTGGAATGACAACAGTTCTTGTAGGCAATGGGGATGACACTAAATTCCCTTATGTTGATTATTATATAAATAAAATAACAGAAATTGAAAAAATATTTTAGAAAATGAAATTTAACAAATACTGGTTCAAACCAAAAGGATTTGGATATGGTGCTACTCCGACCACTTGGGAAGGATGGGCGGTGGTAATTGTTTTTATATTATACCTCATTTCTCTCAGTGTGCTAATGACAGAAGGTGTGAATACTGATAGATATTTATTATATTTATTTGCAAGTATTGTTGTGTTAGTTGTAATATCAAAGAAGAAAACAGATGGGGAATGGAAGTGGAATTGGGGTAAGAAAAAAGATTTGGAGTGGGATAAAACTGGAAAACAACATAATTGATTTTTTATTGTGAGGAGGAATTGAAATATGTATAATAGCAGCTTATCTGATTATTGGATTAAAATGGATATGGTAATTCACGGAGGACTCGCTTTTCTCCCCTGTTTAAAAACAGGGGCATCCAGCGAGTATTTTTTATGAAATATGCTATCGGAGTTGACCTTGGAGGAACTAACATACGTGCTGGTTTAGTTCTAAA
>CAZXME010000077.1:0-3016 GCA_964641515.1 uncultured Methanosarcinales archaeon
GGTCAATAAATGCCTGCATCTGGCTTGGATCTGTTATCTGTATCTTTGCATCTGTCTCTGTGCTTTTTACTTCTATTGCTGAGTCAACCAAAAGTATTTTAGCGTTTTTTAGTGACTGAGGCATTCCTGAGTGAACCCTTTCCTTGTCCAATACAATTCCCTGGATAAGCTCTGTGTCTTCTATTCCAGAACCAACTTTTTTTTCAAGCTTTATGTTTTCAGCATCTATTATTATTTTGTCACCCTCTTTATCCATAACCTGTTTCACTGCTTTTACGCAGATATTCCCAAGATTCTCCTTTGCTGTCTCAGCACCCTTTCCAGTCATTGCTGTTATTGCTATATTTTTCAATAAAGCTGTATCTTTTTCATTTATATCCTCTGCAATATTATTTAGTATTGTCTGGGCTTTTTCTGCTGCTATCCTGAATCCTTTTGCAATAACAGTTGGATGAATATTCTCATCAAGAAGTTTTTCAGCATTTTTTAATAATTCCCCTACTAAGACAACTGCTGTTGTTGTTCCGTCTCCTACCTCATCTTCCTGTGTTTTTGCAACCTCAACTATCATCTTGGCAGATGGGTGCTCTATGCTCATCTCATCTAAGATTGTAACTCCGTCGTTTGTCACAACAACATCTCCTAAAGAATCTACAAGCATCTTGTCCATTCCCTTTGGACCTAAAGTTGTTCTAACAGTTTCTGCCACGAGTTTTGCGGCCATAATATTTGTTCTTTGTGCATCCTTTCCAGTTGTCCTTTGAGAACCCTCTGGAAGAATGAATATTGGCTGTATTTGTTGGTTTGTCATTTTTAATTACCTCCATATATTTTATTAAAAATTCGTAAAAAAGTAAGTAAGCAGTTCTATATAAAGTTAACTATTTTTTGCACATAAATAAGTTTCAGAATATCTAAAATCTCCTAGTTCTAAAATATAGATAGAAAAATAACTCCTGAAGAATAGAAAAACTTATATAAAAAACAAGTCAAAAAAATACAATAAGGGGTAAATAATGAAACAATATCCAATTAGCATTTATTATAACTTAAGTGTTTTAACCAAAGATAAAAGAAAGTTAGCTATTGCTTATATTCATTCTTTATTAAACCCAAACAATATTATGTATAATTCAAAGAGCATACTCCCCGATGAGGGGATGCATATTTATAAGCAACTTGGCAATATAAGTAGAGATAACTTTAAAAAATTTGAAGAAGATTATTTGGATGATATTAAAATAATATTAAAAAAAGATGGTTATAATCCCAAGGAAGGCGGTGTTGAAAAAGATGTTGTTGATATGATTGATAAATACGGGTTTGAAGACACAATTGAAATAGTTGGAAATTCTCTTGAAAAATTATTGACACAAAAACCAAATTTAAATAGACCAATAAAAAAAATAACTGCAGGGAGAATACAAAAATATGAACAGCAGGCTATTAAGAAAGAACTTTTACAGTATTTAAAATAAAAACAGGTGATATACTTGATAGGTAATACTTTAGACACTTACATAGAAAAAACATATAAAAAATTAAATGATATTCTCAAAAAAGAACCCATAAACCATATTCAACTTATTAATAGAGACATAATTGAGGATTATTCAGAAGCAATAAAAATTCTAGCCCAGGAAACTGAGAATTCAAAAGATGGAAAAGAACCAAATATGATAATTGTTTCTGATGTCTCACGAATTGAACTAAATGAGATGAAGAAAAGCAGAAATATTGAGGAAGCAGTTGGAGCAAGGATAGCACTTAATGGAATTGAAAAATATATTTCAAACAAAGAAAATAAACCAGTTGAAGCAGATGAGTTTAATATTGGCGTCAAATTTCCAAAAAATTCATATCTTATTCTCATGCCCTATTCTGAAAATCCAAAATTTTTTCCAAAATTAAGGCCTGAATTCAAGGGAAATGACAAGATAATTTCTGTTGCGCTTGGACTAAAAAATAATCTAGGCGATAATGGCGACAAAGTAGAAATAATATCAGATGACAATGATATGAGGACATCATGCTTTCAGTTTGGCATTTCCTCATCAAGATTTGAAGAATTTTATAAGGATTATGATTACACTGGATTTGTTGGAATTGAATTAGATTGGGATAAAAAACCCAAATTTTGTAAGAATGTTTTAGAAAAAGAAATAACTGATTTTAAAATTGATACAATACGAGAACTTACAGATCAGATAATACATCCGAATGAATTTATTTATTTTATTGGTAAGGGAGTTGATTCAAGAAATTATTTTAGAGTCAATCATGAAGCAACCAAAGCTCATTTAAATAAAACTTACTTTGAAAAATTTCGTAGAGAAAAACAGGAAAAAGGACAGAAATTAGCATATACTCCAGAGCTCGAACAAGCATGTGCAATTGACCTCATTCGTGATAAAGATATTGATATACTAACTCTTAGCGGTCCTCCAGGAGGAGGAAAAACAATGCTGCCTCTTGATGTTGGACTACACATGTTAAGTAGAGGAGAAATATACTCCATACTTGTCTCAAGCCCCCCAATAACAAATAATATAGGTTACTTGCCTGGAACAAAAGAAGATAAGCTAAGGGCAGATAATGCAAAGATATATGATAACTTAAGGTTTTTATTGGGAGAAAATGGAAAAATGAAACTGAAAAGAGAGCAGGTTAAAGAAAAGATTGAGGGTATAGAAATTGAATTTGAGGCACTGAGCTATATAAAAGGAAGAACATTGCAAAATTCTCTTATAATTTTTGATGAAGCAGAGGATTATGATCCAAAGCAAATGAGGAAACTTGTTTCAAGATTAGGGAGAGGCTCAAAGATGGTCTTTTGTGGAGATCCTTATCAGATAGATAATCCAATATGCTCAAAAACAAGAAACGGATTATTAACCTTAATAAGCGACCTAAGAGACCTCCCAAATTATGCACACCTAACATTAAGCAATAACTACAGGCATCCAAGGGCCCAAGTAGCAATAGACCGCTTATCTCGTTAAATGCCCCAACCGGG
>CAZXME010000078.1:0-2983 GCA_964641515.1 uncultured Methanosarcinales archaeon
CAATTATCCGCTCGCTTCCAAGCTGCTTTACGGCTCTTAATCTTGACTGCTCAAGGTTTTTTCTTAACACCATGCAGAAGCCAGATGGCGTTTCAGGGCTTTTCTCCTTGTAATCTGTCAAATAAGTGTAATCTGGAATATTAATCCTTAATATTTTCTTACCCTGGCCAGTTATGTGAAACTGCAGCAATAAGGTTTTTTTATCAGGATGATATATTTTGTCCAGCTTTGCATCTATTAAAACATCTAATTCCTTAACAACATAGCTAAGCTCCAAAGCAGCAAGGTTTTTCTTCATAAATTAGAAAAAAGATTAAGTATATTTAAATTTGTTGTAAATCAAATTATGCAGTAACCTTAATTTTCTGTTTTTCAGAATGTTTTTTTAATTCTTCCAAGATTAAGTAGTCATCTATTTCTATGAGCTTTTTTATTTTAGGGTTATTTTTGTTTAGTTTGTATAATTTTGCTTTTCCGATTATCCTTGTTGGGATTATAATTTCATTTTTTATTAAATCATCCCAGATCCTATACAATGTGGACCTTCCGATTCCTGCATTTTTTGCCATGTCTGTTATTGAGAAATCTAAGTCCCTTTCAGTTAATAAATAATCTAAAACCCTTATTGTAGGGGAATTTCCCATAAACTCTATGAACAATGATTTCTCTTCCATTTTATATTAGTATAAGGTAACTTATATTTAAATGTTTCTATTTTGGTACAATATCGTACCAAAAATCATACAATAGTTTATATAGTCGTTATTGTAGCTTTTAACTATGGAATGTACTAAAAAAGATATCAAAAAAAGAATTTTAATAAGGCTTGTTAGATGGAGAAAATGGGGTGGTTCTCACACAGAGAATATAATTGGAGGATTGCCTTCACATTTAAAAGGTAGTAGAGCTACTAAACAAGCTATTAAGGAATTAGAAAAAGATGGGTGGATAGTTCCAGCAAAAAAAACAGGAGAAATCCATTATTCACTCAATCCAAGAAAGGCAGGTGAAATATTGCAGTTCTATGAAGAATATTGCAAAGACAGGGTATAGATTATTTTAAAATTGAAATGGTTTCTTTATCAAGCAACTCATTTGCTTTTTTTCCAGTTGTATCAAAAATAAGAATTGTGTGGCCTTTCTCAATTGCCTCATTAAGGCAGATGTCAAATATCTCAGAATCAAGGTTTTCTCTTACTTTTTCCTTGCTGTATTTTCTTTTCTTTAATCTTTTATTAAGCTCTTTTAAACCACACTTTGTTATTATGCACAAATCAATGTATTTTTTAGGAAGATAATGGGCCAGATGGGAATCAATCACAAGGCTTTCCCCAGACTTTTTAATAAAATCAACAAGAAACTTAGATAATTTTTCTGTATCAACTATTTCACATTCTTTTTTCTTGTCATAGCCATCAGAAAGATGATTTTCTTTTATCAACCTATTTACATCAACATACTTATAATTCAGTTTTCTGGCCAATGCCTTTGCAAGCTCTGTTTTGCCTGTTCCAGGTATTCCGCTTACAATTATTGTTTTCATTTTAATATAGCCTTGCATTTGTTATCAATACATTTGCATGAGCCCTGGCCGCAGTCCATTGTATCTGGCCTGCATTCCATTGAACACATCATGCCCTCACAATTTGGGGCTTCTCCAGCCGGAACACAATTATCAGAATGGCAGCAGCTGGCTGGAACACAGTCTGAATCTTTGAAGCATTCTGCATCATCAGGCACACTAGCACATCCGCTAACAAAAACCATTGCAAGAACCAAAAATAAGAGATATCTTCTCATTTTAAACAATAACAGCATAATATTTAAATAATTAACTATATTAAAATTCCATAAAAACAAAAGATTTAAATATTATAAGTAAATAATTCTACCAAATGGTAAAAAAAGTTACTTATCCAAAAATAATAAGCTTATTTTTAAGTGATTATTCAAGGAGAATTTATCTAGGAGAACTAGCAGATGAGCTAAAAAAGCCACATCAGACTGTTAAGCCTTATATTAAAGAATTAATAAGAAAAAATATTCTTTCTGAAAAAAAGCATGGGAAGTTCTTGGAATATGCCCTTAATTTTAAAAATAAGCTGATTTATGATTATTTAACAATAGCTGAAAAGGAAAAAACACAAGAGTTTATTGAAGATAACCCTTTAGCAAGTATATTATATGAAAAACTAAGTTCTTTTTTTAAAGGTAGCACTTTTATAATATTTGGCTCTTCTGTTAAGGGTATGAAAAAAGGCAGTGATCTTGATCTTTTTGTTGTTGGAAAGAATGTTAAAGAGAAAATAAAGGAATTTGAAGAAGTTTATTCGAAGAAAATCCACTTAATTCATGCAAAGACATTAAAAGAAGCTAGCCTTACATTCATAAAAGAGGTTTACAAAAAGCATATAATACTTAACAATACTGAGAATGTATTAAGGTTTATTGGTGGTTTATATGAATCAAATAAGCTGGTGTAAGAATCAGAAGAATGGAATAAAGCTAATTGAGCCAAATGATAATCTATCTGAGGAATATTTAAGAAATGCAGAAGAAAGCATGAAGGTTTTAAAGATTATATGCCCGGTTCAGTCTAATATGTGGTTAGCTACAACAAAGTACTATATTGAATATTTTTCTGTATATGCTGTTTTAATGAAGATAGGAATAAAATGTGAACTGCATAACTGTACTTTATCCTTGGTTAAATTACTTGAGAAAAAGAATATTTTTAAAAAAGGGACTTACAAAACATTAGATGATGATAAGGAACTGAGGATAGACAACCAATACTATCTTAAGGATAAGAAAGTTTTTATTGACTTTGAAAAACTATCTGGCTTAATAGTTGATGCAAGGAAGATAATAACTGAATTAACAGCAGGTAAAATACAAGAAATTAGGAGCATAATTAAAAATTATTAGTTTAACAAAAATGCAAAAAGAGATAATAATATCAACAAAAGAACATAATGAACTA
>CAZXME010000079.1:0-2945 GCA_964641515.1 uncultured Methanosarcinales archaeon
TTTAGCAATCTTTATATAATACTTAAATTAATTCTAATAAAAAAGAGGTGTTAATTATTTCCAAAAGCTCATTCGGAGCAATAGCAACATTAATTGGTTGTATAATAGGCGCAGGAATCTTAGGAATACCTTATGTTGTTGCAAAAGCAGGCTTTATCACCGGGCTTATAGATATTGTTCTTATAGGAGTTGTAATGATGGTTATGCATCTTTATCTTGGAGAGGTTGTTCTAAGGACAAAAGGCAATCATCAGCTAGTTGGCTATGCAGAAAAATATCTTGGAAAAGCAGGCAAGAACCTTATGTGGTTTGCAATGCTTTTTGTTATTTACGGTGCTTTAGTAGCATACACAATAAAAGAAGGAGATTTTCTTAATGCATTATTTAATAATTATTTTGGAGGAAACCCCTTTACATATAGTTTAATATTCTTGGGGCTTATGGCTTTTTTAGTTTATTTTGAACTCAATGTGCTTGAAAAATCTGAGATGTTTATGGTATCAATATTGCTTGGAGTAATATTTTTAATATGTATCTTTGCACTGCCTCATGTTAATATAAATAATTTAAATTTATTTAATTCAAATTCTTTTTTCCTGCCATACGGTGTAATACTTTTCGCATTTCTTGGTGTAGTATCAATCCCTGAAATGAAAGAAGAGCTTAAGGAAAACAAAGCTTATCTAAAAAAAGCAATTACTCTTGGGTGTCTTATACCTTTAGTAGTATATATTATCTTTGCAGCTGTTATTGTTGGGGTAACAGGCATCAATACAACAGACGGTGCAATACTTGGCCTTGGCAATGCCCTTGGCTACAATATGCTTGTCTTTGGAACCTTGTTTGGGATAATAGCAATGATGAGTTCTTTTCTGATATTAGCATTCTCCCTTAAAGAAATGTTTGAATATGACTATAGGATAGATAAGTTTTCATCATGGTTTTTAACATGTTCTGTTCCATTAGTTATTTTTTTGCTTGGAGTAAAAAGCTTTGTAAGAACTATTGGTATTGCAGGCTCTGTTTCAGGCGGCCTCATGGGAATATTAATTGTTCTTATGTATATAAAGGCAAAAAAGCTTGGCAACAGAAAGCCGGAATACAGCATTAAAAAAAGCAATATCATAAGTTGGATATTAATCCTGTTGTTTGTATTTGGGATTGTTTATGAGCTGTTAAATGATTTTGGATTAATTAGGATTTGAAATAGTAAAACCTTCTTAAAGTTTTTAATTAACACTTCAAGCTTCTTTATTTTAACTATGTTTAATCAATAAAATTCCGGAATATTTTTGTAATAAATGTGCTTTCATTTGCTTTCAAAACACAACATTTAAATATATCCTACTATTTATATAATCTATGGCAAACAAACTGATTAACTTAAGGATGAATGATAACTTAATAAAAGAATCAGTATATATAGCAAGGGAATTTGGCTTTAACAATATACAAGACTTGATAAAAGAATCCCTAAGAAATACTATATGGGAATATAAAAAGAAAAAAGCCTTGGTTTGGCTGGAAAGAAACTTTGCTTCAATGGAAAAAACAAAAAGGCTTACTAAGAGAGAAAAACAAGAGCTTTTCGAGAATTTCAGTGAGAAAAAATCTGATAGTATATTCAATAGGCTTAAGATAAAGCCTGATGTAATTTAGATGTTTTCAGGGAAAATTATGTTTATTGAATCCTGAAAATCCAGGAAGTCCTTTATATTTCGTGTTACAAAATAATCTGCACTTGCTTTTATTGCCAAAATAGCATGCAGTGCATCTGGTTTGTTTTTGTATTTCCTTGATTTTGATAAATCCTGAGAACTAGTTCTCACTATTAATAGTGAGTCGTGTTTTTTTAATGTTTTTATTAAATCATCTATCTTGCGAGGATCTCCAATTCTTCCGAATTCCTCAACAACCCAATCAGATATTATTATTTTAAACTCACCTTCAATACATCTCCTGATTAGGTTATATGCAAAAAAACCAAGTGGCCTTATGTTATCATGCCTGTTCTCAAAATAATCTAAATATATGTTTGTATCAAGATAGAGTTTTTCTGCCATAAAGAACAAGAGTAAAAACTTGTTTATATATTTAGTCAGAAAAAATTCGAAAATCTTACGATAAAAAATTATAAAAAGAAAAAGTTAAAAAAATAAAAAATTAATAATAGGTCTCTCCCTTTTCAGATCCTTCAGGTTCTTCTTCTCCAGTTTCTCTCAGCTTATTGAAGCCGATTATCAAACCAAAGATAACAAGAAGAACTACTAGGATTATAACTCCTATTTCAAGTCCTCTCTTTAGGCTTAATACTCCTGAAGGTTTTTCTCCTGTGATATCTGCTTTAAGAGTTACCTGCTTTAAGGTTGTGTCGCCTGATTTTACTGAAAGAACAAACATATGTTCTCCAACTGTTGCATCATCATTTGCTGCTACTGAAACATAAACAGCCTTTGATTCGCCTGCATTCAGTACAACAAGGTTGCTTGGTGTTACCTCAACAGTTGACCATGTTTCTGCTCCGTCAATGCTTACAACATATGTTCTTGCTGTATTTCCTGCATTGCTTATTGTTAATGGGTATATAACACTTGCACCCTGAGCAACATCCTGTGTTTCCGGACCAACGGTTATTACTGTTTTCTTCTCAACTGTCTCTTTTGCATCGCAGACATCTCCTGTAACAGTTATCATCTTTTCTACTGAAATAGTTTCATATCCTTCATCATATTCAACTGTTATTTTAACAGTATAGTCTTTTGCTTCAACACATTCTGGTATTCTCATATAAAGCTCTTCAGATGTTTCTGATTCTCCCTCTTCTATCTCATCAATATAATCAGATGCTGATAATCCAAGTTCTGGAATAGTTACTTTAACCTTTATGCTCTCTTCATCTTTTTCTCCAATGTTTTTTACTCTAACAGTTGTGAGCAATGCTCTTC
>CAZXME010000080.1:0-2900 GCA_964641515.1 uncultured Methanosarcinales archaeon
AATCAAATGAATGGGTTGGTTACATAATAAATATTGATGGCAAAAGAATTTATCATGCAGGAGACACTGATTTTATTCCAGAGATGAAAGAGCTAAAAGAGATTGATGTTGCACTGCTTCCAGTTGGCGGAAAATACACAATGGATGCAGCTGAAGCAGCAAAAGCAGCAAATACAATAAAGCCAAAAGTTGCTGTTCCAATGCACTATGGCTCAATTGTTGGCTCAGAAGAGGATGCAAAAAAATTCAAAGAGCTATGCAATGTTGAAGTAGAAATCATGGAGCACTGATTATTTATTGAGGATTATTATATTCCCTTTTCCTCTCTTTATCTTTTTCAGCTTGCCATCGCTTTCAAGCTCTGTGAGGATTAGGCTTATTGTGGCCTGTGAAACAGGAAAGTTCTTTCTGATTTCTTTTTGAGTTACACGACCGCCTTTTTGCTCTATGAACTCATAGATTTTATCTTTTGGGTCTATTTCTTCCTCAAGAATTTTTTCATTTGTTTTTTTCTCTGGCTCCTTTTTTTTGAAAAATAAAAATATTGCAGCTATAAAAACCAAAGCCAATATAATGTAAAGCCATGAAAAAGCCTTTGTTTCATCTTCATAAATATCCTCAAGGCTTATGTCCTCGCCCAATAAAAGCAGCTCGCTTTCCTCAGACAAGTCGGGAAAAACAATAAGGTCAACTATATATCTCCCTTCGTCAACTATTGTTATATTTTCCTCTGCAGAATAAACATTATAACTGCTTACATATGTTGCTTTTATTACATAATCACCAATAGGAAGCGTAAAAGAATAAGTTCCATGTTTCAGTATCTTTGTCTGCTTTGGTGTTGAATCAACCCCTATAACAGCATCAATTGCAGGATTAAGCGACATATCATATACAGTGCCGTATATCTCTGCTGCATTAATACAAGGCAAAACAACTAAAACAAATAGAAATAATGTAACTATTAAAACCTCTTTTTTGGCCATATCTTAAAATTATCTTGCTAAATATAAAAAACTTTCTGTGTTTTTTGCTTTAATCAAATTCAGGCGTTTTAAAGGGTGTTAAAGTATTATAATGTGTTTTTAGGTTAATCAGGACTTAAATTCTAAAGCGTAAAAAAGCATGTTTATAAATTAAAATACCTATCTTTATGCTATCAAAATCAATTGGAGGTATAAAATGAAAAAACAAACCACAATTTTTATGCTAGCTATGTTATTGGTTAGTTTAGTTCCAATATCCTTGGCTCAGGAGAATATTGAACCAGCCAGGCAAGGAACATTTACAATTACACATCAAGATGTTAAACGAAATGGACTAATAATGAAGACAGCAAAATTAGTTACAAACAGTGAAATTCAATGGAGGTTTAAAAACCTTGAAAAGCTTGTCAGTAAGAACTCAAAAGCACAAAATCTTATTGAAAACATCCCTGAGGAAAAACTAGATGTATTTCTTCATATGTCGAGAGCACAGCAGAAGAACATATTAGAACAAGGCACTGAGAATGCACTAAAAGCAATGGAGAAATTTAAGCTTAAGCCTGTAAATAAAGACATGTTGTTCAAGAAGAGAATAATTACAGCTAATAAGCTAAAGCAGGCAGAGCAAAATTATGTTAGGGCTGGACAAAACTATCTCAAGGCACTTAACTCATACAAGCAGGTAAAAGGGCAATTTCTTGAAGCAAAGGAAAGATTAAGAGAATGCGAGGATGCTGACAGCGATGAATGCAGTGAATTACGGGAAAGGGCACAAAATCATTCAGTTGAGATGATAATCAACAGCGCCAACATGATAATTGAGCATCTCAACAAAATAAAGGAAAAGGTTGAGGCATCTGAAACAATGGATCCTGAAAGGGCTGAAGAAATAATCTTAGAAATTAATAATTCTATTTCAGAGCTTGAGGAAGCAATAGCACAGGCAGAATCAGCTGAGACAAAGGATGAAATTAAGGAAATAGCTAAAACAGTCTCAAAACTTTGGATTAGAATAAGGCACAGGGAAAGATTACATGCTGCAAGTGTTGTTAAGGCAAGGGTCTGGGGGATAATGAAGAGAAGCGAGAATCTTGAGGAAAGGCTTGATTTAACCCTTGCAAAGATGGAAGAGCAGGGAATTGATACTGTAGATATTGATACAAAGATAACTGAATTCAGCGAGAAGATTTTAAATGCAACAAGCAAATATAATGAAGCACAGGAACTGATGGATGGAGCATATCTTGAAGAAGACAAGGAAAAACTTAAAGAGGTTGTTGATGAGGCAAAACAACTAATTGACCAAGCCCATGAACTACTTAAAGAAGCACACACACTTCTTGTTGAAATAGTAAGAGATATCAAAGCAGCAGGTGGGGAGATAGCACCTGAAACAGAAGATGATGAGAATGATTATGAAGTAGTTGAGGAAGAAGAAGAGGAAGAAACAGAAGAAAATATAACTCTTTCATCTTCAGTAAAGGGATGTGCTGAAACAGAAAAAGGCACAACAGCAAAATCAGTTGGTAAAGAAACTGAAAAAGAACCAACAATTGAGGTTAATGGAAACAATATTGTATACTCAAGGGCACTTAATCATTTGTGCTGCAGAAAAGCGGAAATTGAGAAAGAAATCGGGGATTTTACAATAGATATATATGAGGTATGGAGCGGAGTTGGATGCAAATGCATTTGTTTCTCTGAAATAGAAGCAAAACTTAAAAACATTCCTTCCGGCACTTATAAAGTTAATGTGTATGAAAAAGGCACACAACCAGACAGTGATGAGCCAATGGAGCAAACCTTGATTATTTCCGATGAGATTACAATACAATAATTTTTATTTTTTTATTATTTTCTTAAACCACTAAATATTTAAATAATTATGGGATTATAAAATAAAAAGAGGTGTTT
>CAZXME010000081.1:0-2894 GCA_964641515.1 uncultured Methanosarcinales archaeon
ATTCAATTGGCAAGATAATACCAGAATATGCCTCAGAGCCACCTATAACAGCAAGTCCATTAACCCTGCCAACCTTATTTCCTTTTGTAACAATTACCTCATACTCTTTTTTCTGCTCAATATATCTATCAGCTATCTGCTGTTCAAGAGTGCGTGCTATTTTCTTTGCATTCATAATATGCTTTTTCATAACAAATTCTGCATTTTGTTCTTTTGCTAAATCACCTGCTGCCCTTATCAAGCCACCAAGTTCTCTTAATCTTAAGGTTAAATGGCCTTTCCTGTTAGCCATTTTCCTTGCCTCCTCTATAATAGCATCAACAGCCTCTTTGCTGAAGTGAGGTATTTTTTTGTCTTTTATAATCTCTTGTGCAGTAAAAATAGCTATCTTATTTCGGTTTTCAGGAGTATCTTTCATTGTTTTTTTCATATAAATCTCATAACCATAACCTCTTATTCTTGACCTTAATGCAGGATGCATTTTCTTAACTGTTTCAAGATTACCAGCAGCAACTAAGATAAAGTTACATGGAACTACTTCTGTCCTTACCATTGCTCCAGCACTTCTTTCGCTCTGACCAGTTATTGCATATTTGCCTTCCTGCAATGAAGTTAATAATTCCTGTTGTGTTGCTGGATGCAAGGTAGCTATTTCATCAATAAAGAGAACACCCATATTTGCTTTATGAATCATTCCTGCAACAACTCTCTCATGAGCAGGTGTTCCTAAACCGCCAGACTGGAATGGATCATGTAAAACATCCCCTAATAAAGCGCCTGCGTGTGCACCAGTTGCGTCAAGAAAGGGTGCATGTTTTTTATTAAAATTATCAACTATAACCTTTGGCACACTTATTTTTGGATTCATTTTTTTGCCAAGATTCATAAATATAATAAATGCTGCAAGAAATATCATTCCCCCTAAGAAAAATGCCGCAAACATAATATCAGAATTATATTCTGCTCTTACCCACCATGGAGCAAACATTGATATAATAACAAGAATAAAAATAATTATATTCTGGTTTTTGAAAAGGTTTGTGCCCTCAAGTCTTGATTTCATAACAATATCTCTGCCTTTTCCTGCAGGCATCACTCTTATTAATGGTTGATTTTCATCGTTCATATTACGAAATGAAATAACATCAACAAGTTTTTCTTTTGGCAATAATTCTGCCAGTGCCATACCAAGCATTGATTTTCCTGTTCCTGGCTCACCTATTAACAAGACATGCCTTCTCTGCTCAGCAGCTTTTCTTATGATATTGACAGCGTCCTCCTGTCCAATAACCTGGCCTATTATTTTATCAGAAATCTTAATATCTTTTGTGGTTTTAAAACTCACTTCTTTTGCCATATTTATTTAGGATATAAGAATAGTATAAAAAGGTTTTCAATTAAAAAAGAAAATTTTATAAAGATTGAAATAAAATATTAAAAAAGGTGATTAAATGAAGCTTAAGGCAGGAAATAAGATTATACCTCTTTTTGAAAAAAAGAAAACAGCACCAGTACAAAAGCCTAGTTTCTCAGGAACACGTCCTAATTTTCCAAGAACAAATCAGCCATTTCAAAAGAGCATTAGACCTAAGCCAATGATGCCTGGCACAAAGCCTAATTATCCTGGTCAAAAACCAGTATTTAAGCCTGGGCCATCAATACATCCAGGATTTGGCACAAACACTTTAACTAAAAAAGAGAAATCAAAAGATATTACAAAGATCATAGCAAATCTTCCAAGAGATGAGCTTGCCGCTTATGTTTCTATCATAGCAGGATTAATCTTTATATCTATTGCTATCATTATTTGGTAAGCTCTTTTTCAACCAATTCTCTAAAAAGTTTGGTATAAACCGGAATAAATCCCTCATTCTTAAATTTGATTTCAGGAAGGTTTGTTGGTGTTTTTTTATAGCAAGAACATAAAGAAGGTATTATTTCAGAAATTATATTAAATACCTTACCTTGCTTATTAATAGGAAGAATTGCTTGGCGAATATCCCTTTCATTCATAGAATAAATTTCTTCATAAATAACTTGTTTATTTTTTAGGTGTCTTAATACTATGCCATAAATACACCCTCCCCTGTGCAAAACAATTTCAATTTCTTTTTTATTGTTATAACCAAGTCCTTGTAATAATAAATCATCCTTTAATTTTTCAGTGTTTATTTCGGTTTTTAAAGATTTAACGTATGAATCAAATCCTTTTTTAAACCGTTTGATATATTCCTTAAAAATTAATTCATCAGAGAGTTTCTTATTCTTTAAATATTTTAAAAGAGCGCCTGTTTTTGACTTAGTATATTCAACTTTGCTTTTTGTGTGCAGCTTAATATATATAACTCTTCCAAATTCATCTATAATATCATAACGGCATGGTTGATCACTGTTTTTTTTAATAATTATTTGATTAATATCTCTATCTTGTGATTCAAAAAAAAGGGAGATTATTGATTCAAGTAATATTCCTGGTGTTATCCCTTTTTGGTTAACTTCTTTATAGCAAATATTCCCCAGTGTTAAAGTTGTATATATGTTAGGGCAGATATTCAACTCCCCAAACTCTTCAATTGAATCCATTGTTGGTTTGGTAAATGGTTTTTCTGATACTTTAAAATCTAAGTTAATTTTCTTAAGTTGCAGGTTATCTTCATTGTAATGATTATAATATTTTTTACATATTTTCTTAGACACATTTTTTGTATGACTTTCTCTTTCTTCCCATTCTCTTCTAAGTTGTTTAAGAGATTTTTTTTTAGTAAGAGTATTGGATTTTTTTCTTTTGGTGATCATTTACATCATCTTATTAATTTAGTTATTTATTAGTAGTAACTATTATATAAAACTTTGTTTTTACATTCTTTCAGGAGCTTTTATTCCAAGCAAATTAA
>CAZXME010000082.1:0-2765 GCA_964641515.1 uncultured Methanosarcinales archaeon
GGAAAAAACTATGAAAAAGGTTTCATTATATATACCCTGCTTTAATGCAGAGAAACACATAGAAAAGTGTATTGAATCTGTTTTAAGGCAGACATACCCCTTTGATGAAATATTGATCATTGACGATGGTTGTACTGACAAAACTATTGAAAAAGCATCAAAATATAACATTGAAATTCTAAAAAATAAAGAAAATAAGGGTTTGGCTTTTTCTAGAAATAAAGGAGTCTTAAAAGCAAAGAATGGATTTGTTGCATCAATTGATGCGGATGTTATTTTAGATAAAAAATGGCTGGAAAACCTAATGAAGGATTTTACTAGCGATAAAATAGTTGGTACATGCGGTAATTTAGAAGAACATTACAAAGAAAAAACAGCTGATTTGTGGAGATTAATTCATATGAAACAGAATTGGGGTAAGAAAAAGATAATTAACCCTAAATTTTTGTTTGGAAGCAATTGTGTATTCAGAAAGAAGGCAATAAAAGATATTGGCTTATATAACATCAGATATAAAACAAACTATGAGGATGTTAACATGTCCCATAGGTTAAAAGCCAAAGGTTATAAACTAGTCTATGAGCCAAAAGCAAAAGCGATTCATTTGAAACAGGATTCAATAATTTCTGTTTTAAAGGGTTCATGGAATTGGACTTTATTTAGCTATAGTCCTCCAGATAGTTTATGGGGAATTTTCTTAAGATTTTTTACAGATACTTATAAAGGTTTAACTTATCTTCTGGAAGATATGATTTGTTTCAGAGTAAGATTTATCACATTAGATTTGCTGGTTTTTCCAAGCCATATAATTTTTAATTTAAGATACTATTTAAAAGCAAAGATTTTTAAAATTAGATATATTAATTAATTTGGGGATAACAAAAGCATAATGAGTAGGGTAATAATATTTTCATATGAGAAAGTTTTTCCAAAGTATGGTTCCTCTGGGCCAAGCATAAGAAATTGGGAAATAGCAAAGGCCTTGACTAGACGAGGTCATAACGTAACTATAGCTGAAGATGGCCACTCAAAAGATTACACAAAGGATAAAATTAAGTTTATAAAATGGGATGAAAAAGAACTTAAAGACATATCAAAAAGATTTGACGTTGCTCTTATCCAAGAATCTCATGCTGTTTCAGAATATTTTGATAAAATAGATAAAATTCCTACAATAGTAAACCTTACTATTCCAATCTCAATCGAGGCAGCTGCTGGCCAGATTAATAATAAAAAAGAATTCTTTATTAATGATGGTTTTGTTCCTGCTATTACCTCATTAATGAAAGGAGACTTTTTTTTCTGTGCTAGTGAAAGACAAAAACACTTTTACATGGGAATGCTCAATATTCTTGGAAGGATAAATCCATATACATACAATAAAAAACTGATTGATATTGTGCCTGTTGCAGCGCCTGTTGAAATTCCTAAGATAAAAACAAATATCATAAAAGGAAAGATTATCCCAAAAAATAAGAGGATCATTTTGTGGCCGAGTAGCATTTTCTCATGGTTTGATGCTATAACTGCAATAAAAGCTATGGATATTGTCAGCAAAAAAGTAAATGATACTGTAATGGTTTTTGTTGGAGCAGACAATCCTAATATAAATGTTATGACAAAAAAGAATGTAAATGCTGCAAAGAAAAAAGCAAAAGAACTTGGGCTGTTAAACAAAACAATTTATTTTATGGATTGGTTACCATATGAAAAAAGGACAAATATGTATCTTGAGTCTGAATTTGCAGTTGTAACTTATCCCATAGGACCGGAAACAGAGATGTCATTCAGAACAAGAATCATAGACTGTTTGTGGGGCAGGCTTCCGGTAATATGCACAAAAGGAGACTCAGTTGCGGAAATTATTGAGAAAGAAGGCCTTGGTGCAACTGTTGAGGAAAAAAATCCAAAAGAACTGGCAGAGAAGATTATTGAATTTCTAACTAATAAGCAGAAATTAAAAAGAATTTCAAAAAAAGTGGATAAATTCATTAGAGAAAAAATGAACTGGGATGTTGTGATAGGACCAATAGATAAATTCTGCAAAAATCCTAAAATAGATCAATACAAGGAGAAAATAACTCCCTTTTTAATAATTAGTGAAAAAGAAGAATTAATCCAAAATCAAAAAAATCAGATTAATTATTTAAAATCTAATTTAGATAACCTAAGTAAATCATATAATAAAGAGATTAAAAAGAGAGATAAAACAATTGGAATATTAGATAAAGAAAGAAACAAAGAGATAAAAAAAAGAGACAGCATAATTAAGGAATGGAATAAAGAAATCAGAAAAAGAGATAAAATAATTGGAATGTTAGATAGAGAGAAAGAGAAAGAGATTAATAAGCGGAACGTTATAATTAATGAATGGAATAAAGAAATTAAAAGAATAAATGAAGAGAGAAATAGTGAGATTAAGAAAAGAGACGGTGTAATTGATGATTTGAATAAAGAAATTAAAAGAATAAATGAAGAGAGAAATAGTGAGATTAAGAAAAGGGATATGGTTATTGAAAAAATCAATGAAGAGAGAAACAAAGAAATTAAAAAGAGAGACAAAGTAATTGATGATTTGAATAAAGAAATTAAAAGACTAACAGAAGAAAAGGATAGTATAATAAAAGGTTTAAATAACCAATTACAGGAAATTAAATCATCAACAGGGTATAAAATTTTAACGAAGATACATAAAGCCAGAAAAAAAATAGGCTTAATTTAAATTTAATTCTTTTCAATTCTCCATTTGGCATTAATATAAAAAG
>CAZXME010000083.1:0-2753 GCA_964641515.1 uncultured Methanosarcinales archaeon
TTATTATGCCATCTTCCTGCTTTATTTTTTTTATAACATCAGAATCAAATGTTCCGTAATAATTTTCTAAAGTTTTTGATGCACATGTTATTGGCATATCAATAACATTTATGTTTGATTTCACAGCTATTGCTAAACCAGCTAACCTACCAGCTTTTCCTTGCTTTATTTTTTTGTCAACTTCTATTGCTTGTTTAATTGCATGCTTATTTACATAAATAAATGCATTAATCTTCTTGTTTTTTTCATTGATTATCTTAAGAAAATTCTCTATGTTTTCCTTTGCACTAAGTTTTCCTGACTTTATATCCCTAAGCTTTTCCCTAATCATAAGAATTACCAGTTTTTCTTTTCCATAACTAAAAAATCATCTCTTTTCTTTGGAGCGTTCTTAAACATTCTTTCCCTGAATTCAGGATCTTTTTCTTTTTTTATATTTAATCTTGTTGAATCTTTTCTTTCAGAGCCAAAACTTTCTTTAATACCTTCAGATTTACCAAGCGCTTTAATGAAATTATCCATTATGTGCTTTGCCTGCTTTCTTATCTTTTCCCTATCAATCATTTTTTCAATTTAATTCCAAGGGCAAGCTCATCTAATTTCTTTAAATCATATTTTATTGAGTCAAACTTTCTTCTTAGCTCATTCCTGAACTCAAAAAGCATCAACTCATTATAAATATCATTTACAAATTTCTTTATGAACAATGCCTCATTATAATCATTATTTATTGCAGAATTTATTGCTTTTCTTACAAGCTCCCCTGTCAAGTCACACAATCCTAAAAGATAATATTCTGTACCAACCTTAAGCTCTTTTGCAGAAGGAATCTTTTTGTTTTGAACAAATTCATAATAACATGCTGCTTCTACAAACTCCTGTATTGCTATCTTAAATGGGCCAGAGTAATAAAATGCAGGCGTCTTTTTTGCTGTCTTGTCAAGCTCTGCAACTGCTGATTTTATCTGCTTCATAAAGCCATCTGCACTTTTAATTTCGTTTCTGTGAACAGAATATATTACTTTTTTTGATAGTTTTACAATGTCTCTTGATTTCCCTATTAAAATTTCTCTCTGATTATCAAAGTCATCAAGCTCTTTCCTCATTATTTCAAAATCTTTTTTGGCTATCATTTTAATATTAAAAAACAAGAATAATATATAAAACTTGTTGTTAAATCCAACAAATATTTATATAAAGGCATTCTTTGATTAAAGTATGTATGAAATAGTTATTGGCAGGAATGAAAAAGACAGGAAAACATTCGGCCTGGATGGAACAATACTTCTTGGAAAGCATTTTGTAAAGATGGGCCAAGTGACATCATTATACAATCCCATACTGCTTGATGTTATAAGGTCGCATATTGTTTTCATATGCGGAAAAAGGGGTAGTGGAAAATCTTACACTCTAGGAGTTATAGCAGAGGGCATGTCAAATCTGCCAGAAGAAATAGCAAAAAACCTTAGTGTTATCATACTCGACACAATGGGCATTTACTGGACAATGAAGTATGCAAACAAGAAAGATGAAAAACTACTTGATGAATGGGGTATTAAAGGCACTGGTTTTGATGTAAAAATATTTACCCCAACAGGCTATTATGATGAATTCAAGAAAAAAGGAATTCCAACAGATTTTCCATTCTCAATAATGCCATCTGAATTTGATGCTGCTGACTGGTGCATGACTTTTGAAATACCATTAAATGGTTCTATGGGGATCCTGATAGCAAGGGTTACCACAAATTTAAAAGAAAAAGGAAATAAATTTTCAATTAGCGATATAATAGAAAATGTAAAAGCTGATAAAAAAGTTGAGCAAAATGTAAAAGATGCTGTTGAAAATATGTTTCTGGCTGCAGAAAAATGGGGGCTTTTTAGTGAAAAGGGAACTGCACTAAAGGACATTATACTGCCAGGAAAGATAACTGTCCTTGATGTTAGCTGTTATGCAACTCTGCCAGGAAGCAAGGAGATAAGTGCTTTGGTCATTGGTCTGGTTGCGCAAAAACTTTTCAGAGAAAGAATGGTAGCAAGAAGAACAGAGGAATTTGAGGCAGTTAAAAGCACAACAACCTTGTTCGAAGAGGAAATTCCTGACAAGGAAAAAAAGCCAATGGTTTGGCTTATGATTGATGAAGCACATGAATTCCTGCCAAAGCAGGGAAAAACATCTGCAACAAATGCTTTACTTACTATATTAAGAGAGGGAAGGCAGCCAGGAATATCACTTGTTCTGGCATCACAGCAGCCAGGGCAGATACATACAGATGTTATGACTCAGTCAGATACTGTAATTTCGCATAGAATAACAGCAAAGATTGATATTGATGCCTTAAGCGCCCTGATGCAGAGCTATATGAGAAAAGGCCTGGATGCACAGCTTAATGACCTGCCTCGTGTTAAAGGAGCTGCTCTGATATTTGATGATACAAATGAAAGGATGTATCCAATGATGGTCAGACCAAGATTTACATGGCATGGTGGAGAAGCACCAGTTGCAATCAAAAAGAGGAAAAGAACTCTTAAATTCTGATGTTTAGTTAAAATCATCAAAAAGTATTAAAATTCAACTACTTCTAAACTTCTTCATATCTTTCCAGAAGGCATTATTGACTTTAGAGATGCAAGGAACATTATTAAAAACACAATGCAAAATGCAACACCATAATCCAAAGGAATTCTTCCTGAGTTGGTGTAGATTACTGTTATAATAAATCCAAACATGCCTGTTAACATGAATGTTCCTGG
>CAZXME010000084.1:0-2637 GCA_964641515.1 uncultured Methanosarcinales archaeon
AAACATTTAAGAATATATACAACAACCAAGGCATAGAAATATGGGAAGTAAAAAATGGCTATAATTAATATAATCCTGCCAGTTGTTTATATGATAACATTGTTTTATACAATATTCTGGCTTATAACCTTTTTAGATAACAAGGAAGAAAAAAAGAAAGTTATTAAGGAATTTCCACTTGTCTCAATTGTTGTTCCTGCATATAATGAAGAAGATGTTATTTTGGAGACTCTTGATTCTGTTATTGGCCTTGACTATCCAAAAAATAAATTAGACATAATTATTGTAAATGACGGCTCAACAGATTCAACAAAAGGAGTTGCAGAGAAATTTATTGATGAGCATAATGATTATGATATTAAGCTAATAAACCAGGATAACCAGGGCAAGTGGGTTGCCCTGAATAGTGCATTAAAAATAGCAAAAGGCGAATTTTTTACATGCCTTGACGCGGACTCTTCTGTAGAGAAAGCTGCACTTAAAAAAATGCTGCCTTATTTTACTGATAATAATGTGGCTGCTGTCCTTCCATTGATTAAAATTAAAAATCCAAAGGGAATCTTGCAGAAGATACAATGTTATGAATATATTGTGAATTTCTTCTATAAGAAGATAATGAGCCATCTTAATTGTGTTCATGTTACGCCCGGACCATTCGGAGTTTACAGAAAAGATGTTATTGATAAGATTGGCGGATTCAGGCAGGGCCATAATACAGAAGACATGGAGATTGCATTCAGGCTGCAGAAATACCAATATAAGATAATACAGCTGCTGGATGTAGATGTACACACTTATTCACCAAAAAACCTGAAAGATTTTTACTTTCAGAGAAACAGGTGGAACAAGGGCTCTATCCTTAATGTCTGGGATTACAGGAAGATGATGTTTAAAAAAGAATATGGTGACTTTGGCATATTGCAGATGCCCATGGTGCTATGCGCTGGCTTTATTGCCATGACAATAATAATTCTTGTGCTCTTTTATAATATCTTAAAGCCACTGTTTAATGGCATATACAATCTAAGCCTTGTTGATTTTGACATATTTTCATTTATAGCTAACATTAATCTTAATCTCAATTTACTGGATTTCAATTATTACAAGCTGATTATAATAGCTGTAATGATAACACTATCCCTCACAGTATTTACCCTTGCACATAAACACACAAAGCAAAAACTTACAAGCCAGGGAATAGCGCCTTTACTAGTTTTTATATTATTTTATTACCTATTGCTTGGTGCAATATGGCTTGGAATAACAAAAGATTTGATATTTAAAAACGTTAAAAAATGGTAAGAGAATTTAATAAAAAAAGGTATATTATTGCAGCTTTGCTTACATTGTTTGTGTTTGTTCTTGGCCTAATGCTTGGGTTAGTAATTGAGGGCAAGAGAGTCCAGTATATTCAATCAATAAATAGGATAGAAAAACTGGATTACAATAGCCTGCAGCTGCAATATGCTTATATTGAACAGCTAAGCCAGGAAAGAAACTGTGATGCTGTTTCAAAGACATTTGAAAACAGTGTAAAAAGCCTGATTGAAACAAGTGAAAGGCTGGAAAATTACGAGCAGAATGCTAACCTGAACAAAGAAGATCTTCATGCCCTTAAAAGAGAGTATATCCTTGCACAGCTTAATTACTGGCTCCTGGCAAAAAGAACAAAAAAAATATGTAATAGAGATTTAGTAACAATACTTTATTTCTATTCTACTGATAAAGAATGCCCTGATTGCGGGGAGCAGGCATTTATCTTAACTTATTTAAAAAATGAGTTTAAGGACAAGCTGCTTATTTTTGCACTTGATTCAACATATACTGATGAGCCAATGATTGGAATGCTAAAAGACCAGTATGAAATAAGCGGATATCCTACCCTGGTTATTGAAGATAAGGTTTTTGAGAGCTTTACATCAAAGGATGAAATTCTTAAGACAGTATGCTCTTTATACAAAGAAGATATTGATTACTGCATGGATTATAACTAACTATTTTTTAATCTTTATTAAATCTCCTACAGTAAAGCCCTCTGTTTTTATTTCAGATATTTTTTTATGCTCTTCTTCATACTCTTCAATCAATTTTATCTTTAGAAATTTCTCTAGCTTTCTTGCAAGGATTATGCTTGGCTCAAAAGAGCCTGTTTCTATGTTATGAACTAATGATTCCTTTTCTGAGATTTTTTTGGCAAAATCTTTTTGCTTTAGTTTAAGTGATTCTCTTTTGTTTTTGATTCTTTGTGCAAAATCAGGAACAATTACCTGGATTATATCTTTTTCAGGCTCAACAGATTTTTTAACATATTCTTTCTTTTCTTCTATTACTTTAATAGGCTTTTTTTCAATAACCTTTCCATATTTGGCACAATCTTTGCATACATTAAGCTCTGTTCCTTCTACTACTGCCCTGAATAAGTTTTCTGTTTTAGCACCGCAGAGGTCGCATTGCATAGAATTCACCCCAATTATTTATTATACTATTGGTATTTATATCTTTTGATTAGTTATGATAATTTTTCTATTAGTTCTTGGGCCGTCAAACTCGCAAAAAGCTATTGACTGCCATGTTCCTAAATCTAATTTATTATCTTTTATTGGGATTGTTTCAGATGGGCCTATTATTGCAGCTTTT
>CAZXME010000085.1:0-2561 GCA_964641515.1 uncultured Methanosarcinales archaeon
AAATCAGCCCCTCCTCTTCCAGTAAGACCTGATTTCTTTATTAGTTCGATTATTTCCTCAGGCCTCATTCCAGCTATTTTGCTTAATGTCCTAAAGTTAGAGTTTTTTAGTATCTTCATTTTAGTTTATTATTTTTAATGTTATTTATTTTAATTTTTTATTTTAAACCTGAGATTATATTCCTTATTTTTTTCTCATCAAGATTGCCATATACTTTATCATTTATCATCATTGCAGGAGCCTTGTCACAGCAACCAAGGCATGACACAATCTCTAAAGAGAATTTTTTGTCTTTTGTTGTCTCACCAGATTTTATTTTAAGTAATGATTCAAGAAACTCTATTAATTTTAATGAGCCATTAAGATAACATGAAGGGCTGTTGCAAATCCTTATAATGTACTTGCCTTTTTTCTCAGTGTAAAGCATTTCATAAAATGTTATAACACCATATATTTTTGAGAAAGGAATTCCTGTTTTCCTGCTTAAATAGTGTGCATTGGCCTCAGAAACATAGCCAAACTTGGCCTGAATGGCCTGAAGCATTGGCAGAAGAAGATTATCTTTTCTAGATTTTATAATCTCATCAATATCCCTAAAGCTCATGATACACCTCTTTTCAATATAAAGGCCACTAAAGAACTATAAATAGTTTATGATTTAAAAAAAAGAAAAAAGAGTTCCCTACTTTAAATTTTTTCGCAACATATCTTAACTGTATCTGAAGGACTATCACTTGTGGCAGTTATTATATTACGACCTTCTGGGCATCCACTAGTAGTTTTATCATAATCAGGGTACATCCATTCTCCACCTTTCCCTCCACATGTAAAAATAGCTTCAACAGATTTTTTGCCTTCTTCTTCAGTCTTAATAAGATCTTTTAACCACTGTCCAGAACTTCCTGTAAATATCATTATTAAAACTACTAAAACTATCAAGACTATTGCTGCTATAACAATAGTGTTCATTGGAAGGCCTTGTGCTTTCTTGGATTTCATTTATTTCACCTCTATTCAGGGGTTGGTTTAGAACAACATATCTTCCCATCCCCACATTCTCCTCTTGCTATAGGTAAGCTTCCTTTATCAAGATCACATTCGCTTCCAGATACACATTCTCCTCCTTTTTCAGCGCAATCTTGAATAGAACGTGTAAAACCTCCCATTCTTCCTGTGAAAATCATTATTAATACAACTAAAACTACCAGAACAAGTGCAGCAATAACAATAGTGTTCATTGGAAGGCCTTGGCCTTTTTTAGATTTCATTTATTTCACCTCATTTGTTTGTTTTACAACAAAAAATTAATATAAAGCTGTTTTGGGTTAACTAGTATTTAAAATTATCGATAATTTAATATTAGCTGCAGATATCAAGTGTTATGAGTAGATTCCCCCTAGCTGTCGGAACAACATATGTTTCTTGGTTCCTGGTTGAGTACCTATTGCAGTTTCCATAACTTTTTTCCATTATTTTTTCAGAGCCGCGATATGCCTTGAATTCATATGATTTTTTCCATTCCTCCAGGGTTTTGCTAAATATTATATCGATTGTCTCATTGAGCTTTTCACAGGAATTCATTCCGTCACAATCAATCCTGTTAAAAGCAGCATAATCCTGAAATAATTCTGTAACAGAGCTTTCTTTGCAGTTAGTTGTTGTCTTCAGCAAAACATCACCCATTTTATTAGCAAGCTCAGAATCAATAAAGCTGCCCTTTATATCATCTTTCTTGTCTAAAATACCAAACTTTACAAAGAAAAGAAGCCCCATTGTTATTAAAATGACTATTATAGCAAGACCAACAATCTCTGCCTGTGATTTCTTGTTCTTTTTCATTTTAATTGTAAATATCAATATTCAATACCCCAAAATTATTTTTCTTTGAGCTTGCATTATAAAGCGAAATAGGAATCTTTATTGATGACATTGATTTCTTGTTAGCTGGAGACTTATCATAAATATTCCAGCTCATTTCAGAAGGATAAATCTGTTCAATACTAATTTTACTTGAACCAAAAATATCATAGTAATACTCATTTCTGAGTTTTTGGTCATTTTCTATAATCTCAGTAAGTGCCTTAACCTTTAGCAGGTCAAAGCAGTTATCATCAACAAGATTCATAGAGGTTGGGGAGGTGCACTGAAGCTCTGGCAGGAAAGAAACAAGCTGTGCTGTCTGGATAGCCTTTAATTCAAAATATTCTTCTCCAGTCTCCTCAATACTCCCGCTATACACCCGAACATAAAATATAAGGCCAAATGCTATTAATACAAAAAATATCAGCAAGACAGCAATTGTCTCAAACATCTTTATTTGCGCTTTCTTGGTTTTCATTTTAATACATTGTTGGGCAGGAGTATGACTGCAAATTCTCATTCTTCATTTTTAGATTATCAATGGTGCTCTTAATTGATTGTACTGAATCAGTATTTATTTCCCTTTTTGAATCGATTATTATCTCTGAAAAAAGACCTGAATCATAGTAGGATATGCAGCTGCTTCCAGCATGTAAATCTTTTAGATAATCTGTTCTTTTTTCATAAACCATGCTTACAAT
>CAZXME010000086.1:0-2499 GCA_964641515.1 uncultured Methanosarcinales archaeon
CCAGTTTGCTTCTCCGTCAACACATCCTTCTATTTTTTGTGCTTTCTTGACTATAATAACAGCAGAATAATTACCTGTACTTAGGTCTGGATTAGAGTTTAATTCAAATTTAATTCCTTTATCTTTGTATTCTATTATTCTCGCACCTGAATCATACTGGGGTTTAGCTATACTATTGCCAATAATAGTCCAATCTTCTCCTTTTTTACTTACAGAATAAATTTTATAAAATTTTTCTTCAGTAAAAATTACAGCAAATGTTGAATCCTCCTTTGGTTCTCCAATTAATTCTTTTACATCTAATTTATTTTCATAGCCTTTCAATGCCTCAGTTTTAATTGTGTCCTTAGACTCAGTGCCAAAAACATCTTCTATTTCAAACCCAGGTAGGGTATCTTCCCAGATTCCATCATCTTTTGGTATTCTTATTTCTTCTCTTCCTATTTCCTTATTATTATTGTCAGTCAATCTCCATATAAGGTATTTTGGTATTTGATATCCAGATTCCGGTTTTTTTATTTCTATTTCCAGGTCAAAGTTAATTTTTTCTCCTAATGAGTAAAGCTCTTGAACAGCCCCTTTTCTTATTTGTTTTTCATCTGATGGTTCAATGCTCACAAATCTTGCCTCACCATACTTTCCAATTATATAGCTGCACCTGAACTCTCCGCTTGCTGAGTCAAGCTTGCAATCATCTGGAGCTCTCTCACCAGCCTCTTTTATATCCTGTATCTTTGTTGTTGTCTGCCTTTCTCCGTTGTTATCTGTCCAGTCCCACTCAATAACTGCCTTGTCATACCTTACAGAAGAATCAGTTATTTTTTCAAAAAATTCACCACTAAACATATCTCCTCCTGCACTTAAACTGCCTGAATCAACATTGTATATTTCTTCCTTTCCCCTGTAAAAGCAGTCACATTTTCCTTCTGGACATGAATTGTCATTTGAGCATTGCAGATAAACCCTATAGTTTAAGTCTGCTCCTGCAATTAAGCCAGCGCCAATATGATAAATATAAGTTGTTCTTCCATATTCCAAGGGATTGGATCCAAGGAATCTTCTGGTTGTTGGATACAATAAGCCCTGGCTTCCCAATGTTGGCATGCCAACCTCTGCGCTTAGCATTGTATCAAGGTCAAATTCTCCCCAGTCGCCAGTGAATGCCCATACACATGCAGAGTGTATAAGCTTTCTTTCATTAAACATTGCATTGTACATCCCTGTTTCTCCATACCTGTTTGATACAGAATCAATAACATTTTTTCCCACTGTTGACACAAACTGGCCGATTCCTGTAAGCCCACCTGAAAGTTTTTCACCTGCTCCAAGCGTAAGTGATTCTCCAGTGCACATTATAGTGTCATATATAATATCACAAACATATGTTGTCAAAACAGCCTTGCAGACGCCAGCGCTTCCCTCGCCTGTTATTCTTATTGTTTCAAAACACTGCTTTACAGCTTCAAGAATCTGCTTCCAAAGATTTAGCCAGCCTGATACAGCAGGCAGGCAGACTGCTTGCACAGACCTTATAATATCTGATGTTGGGTCAAGTATATAATTATCCTTTCCTTCAATACCTCTCTCTGATTGGACAATTGAAGGCAATCCTTTTATGTCACTTTCTTTTATAGTCTCATTATACTCTTTTTCGTCTCCTTTTTTATCTATGTAATAACTTTTGCCATTTTTTTCAAATTTATAATATCCTTTATCATCTACTTTTAAAGGTTCTCCAGTTTTGTAATAAATATCTTCTCCTCCTTCCTGAACTAATACACCCTCTCCATCAGGTATTGCACCCTCCGTAATCTTAGCCCAGTCTGAGGCTTTTCTTACTTCTCCGTCTTTACCAATTACATAAATTTCCTGGTTTTTTCCAGAATCAATTGTAATAACTGTGCTATTTGTTTCACTTGCTTTTTTGCATAATGCAAGCCCTTCAGATATTTTATCAAAAAAGCCCTCATTTCTTTCCTCAATTGGTTTTGTTGCTCTTTCCCATTCATCAATCATCCAGAATGCTGAATCCCATGCAAATTTGTATTCTTCTTCGCACTTATCTGATTCTTTAGCATCTTCAGATTTTCCTACTTCTTCACATACATTAATTCCTGTTATAGTGTCAGTATATTTTTCTTTGTGATATTCAAGGGATGGTACTCCTGGGCAGAATACCCTGTCACAAACCCAATTTCTTTTTTCTTCAAAATCTCTAAACTCTTTCAATGCTATGAGGCAAGCATCACAATCAAACTCAAGAAGATTGCCCTCTTCATCTTTTTCAGATGCTTTAGAACAGGTATCCTCACCCTTTATCAATGCATCAATTGCTTCCTTTTTTACACCAATACATGCTGCTTCCATACTCCATGATTTAATAATGTGCATTAGTTCCATTACTCCACAACCAATAAAAGTTGCTTTGTTAGCAAAATCAACTGGTTTTTTTATTACATCAATAGCATTTATAGTAGAATTCAATAAGTTTATTGAGAA
>CAZXME010000087.1:0-2485 GCA_964641515.1 uncultured Methanosarcinales archaeon
ATAAATCTCATTCTCACTTTGCTTTACTGCTTCCAAAACATTTATGTTATTTATTATTCCTTTGTCAGATGCCTGGCCACCAGAGAAAGCAAAAAATACTGTCTGGTCAAGCCAAACCTTATTTCCTTCTATAGTCACGGCCTTTGCATAACATTCTTTCATATACGGATCTTTCCAGAAAAGTTTTATCACCATTTTTATCAAAAAGAGAAAATTAGCAGAAGTATTTAAATATTGTTGTTTAATGATTATTTTACCATTTTTATTAATTTTGAAAAATTAAAAAAAATATTTAGAGGTTGTTATTTGAGTATAATAATAATTTTCTACTTTTTAGTAGATAACACAGAAAAATTTATATATAAGATAAATTATTACTAATATTAAAATGGAAAGAAGCACAAAAATTATTACAGAATGTGAAATAGCAGGTTTAGAATTAACATATAATAAATTATTAACACAGTTAAAAAAGAAAAAAAATGAAGAAAATGAGCTTGACAACAAAAAATATTCACAAATTATGAGTGATATTAAAGAAAAGATAATATTGGAAACTCTTTCTTTATGTGGAATAGAAGAAATTGATGTAGACCCTGAATGTAGGCAACAATCTATTGATTTTAATTATAAGTCTTTGCGTGTACACCTTCTAAATTTTAACGAAGAGTCAATTGGAATTATGTACGGTAAATGGGTAAATAAAAAGCAAGAAAAATTAATACTAAACGATGTTACGAATAAAGTACAATCTTTAAATAAATATTTTTTAGAACACAAAAAAGTATTAAATTTAGGATATAAAAAAATTAAAAGAATTTCAGAAAAAGAAAAAGATTTAAAACTACTTGTTCAATGTCATGAAGCTATTATTAGGAAAAAATCTTCAAGAGAAAATTTCTTTGGTTATATGAAAGATGATTACCTTAATGGTTTTGGAAAGCAATTTCAATTCTTTTTTAATCTCAGGCACCTTAAAGTTGAGGGATCACCTTACCAAATAATAAAAAAAGTGATCAAAATTGCAGATTTACCTTTAAAAGAAGTAAAGAGAATACAAGACAAATACATGTGCATAAATATTAAGGCTGACGAAAATCTTGTGGATAAATTAAAAGAAACACATGCTGAGCAATATAAAAATAATTAAAAATTTTGAAAAATTAAAAAAGATATTTAAAGAAAGGCCTGTTTTTTAATTCTATGGCCAAGATATTCATAAAGACTTTTGGATGCTCTGCAAACTATAACAACTCTGAGATAATGGCCGGGCTTTTGGTTAAGGCAGGCCATCAAATTGTAAAACAGCCTGAAAAGTCAGATGTAATAATAATAAACACATGCACTGTCAAGCTGCCAACTGAAAATAGAGTTAAGAAAAGTATAAGAAATTTCCTTAAACTAAAAAAGAAAATAATTGTTGCAGGCTGCATGCCGGAAGTCCAAAAAGATTTGATAAGAGATATTGCTCCAAATGCTTCTTTGGTTGGCCCACACTATGTCAAAAATATTGCAGAAGTTGCTGAAAAAATACTTGCAGATAAAACAGTTGAAAAAATTGGAAAGAGGAATGAGGTTAAATTAAATTGTCCAGAGCTAAGAGAAAATCAAATTATTCAGATAGTCCAGATATCAGAAGGATGTAATGGAATATGTACTTACTGCATTGTAAAGCTTGCCAAGGGAAAATTGTTCTCTTACCCTAAAGACAAGATTGTAAAGCAGATTGAGTCAGGAATAAAAGATGGCTGCAAAGAAGTATGGTTAACAAGCCAGGACACTGCGGCCTATGGCCAGGACATAAACACAAATCTTGCAGAGCTTCTAAAAAAGATTATCTTAATTAAAGATGATTTCAAAGTCAGGATTGGAATGATGGATCCGAACAATTTAATTTTAATTCTTGATGATTTAATTAAAATAATGAAATCAGAAAAAATATTCAAGTTTCTTCACATTCCTATCCAGTCTGGAAATGATGAGATTTTAAAGAAAATGAAGAGGCCTTACACAATAAATGAATTCAAAAAAATAATAAAAAAATTAAGAAAAGAAATTCCTGAAGTTACAATAAGCACAGACATAATATGCGGCTTTCCCTCTGAAACAGAAGAGCAGTTCAATGATTCTGTAAAACTAATGAAAGAAATAAAGCTAGATGTTTTGAATATTTCAAGGTTTTGGCCCAGACCTGGAACAGAAGCTGAATTAATGAAAAATCAAGTGCATGGCAGGATAACAAAAAAAAGAAGCCAAATCTTAACAAAAGAGTTCAACAAAATCTGTACTAAAAGAAATAAAAACTGGCTCAATTTGGAAGGGAAGATTTTAGTCGATGAAATCGGTCAAGAAGGCTCATTCATCGGCAGAAATTATTGCTATAAACCTGTTGTTATAAAATCAAATAAAGATTTATTAGGAAAAAAAGTCAATGTAAAAATAATCAAAACAACAAATCATACATTAAGGGGAAAAATAATTTAAA
>CAZXME010000088.1:0-2480 GCA_964641515.1 uncultured Methanosarcinales archaeon
TCAAACCATGAGTAGAATACTTTCTTTTCAAAACCAGGGTAAGGCACTGGAATTCCCCATTTAAGGTCGCGGGTTATACATCTTTCCTTTAACCCATCTCTTAACCATGCATCTGTCATTGTCTTTGCATTTTGCGACCATCTTCCTTTTACAGATTGTTTTTTAATCCATTTCTCAAGCAATGGGGCAAGCTTTGGAAGGTCAATAAACAGATGCTCGCTTTCTTTTGTAATTGGTGTTGAGCCGCAGATTTTGCATTTTGAATTTAAAAGTTCTGTTGCATTCAATAATGCACCGCAGTTTTCGCACTGGTCTCCGCGCGCATCCTTGTATCCGCATTTTGGGCATGTGCCCTCAACAAACCTATCAGCAAGAAATTTCTTGCATTTTGGGCAATATGCCTGTGTTAAAATATCTTTTTTTATAAAGCCATTTTCATTTAATTTTTTGAATATATCTTGTGTTACCTCATAATTTTCCTTGAAAGAAGTCCTTCCAAAGCAGTCAAAAGAGCTTCCAAACCAATCATAGATTTTTTTATGAATATTAAAATATTTCTCACAAACTTCTTTTGGGGTTATTCCCTCTTCTATTGCCTTTGTTTCTGTTGTTGTTCCATGCTCGTCTGTTCCAAGCACAGAGATAACATCAACATTTTTTGACCTTAGAAATCGCGTATATACATCTGCGCTTATTACACATACCATATTTCCTAAGTGAGGAACATTGTTTACATATGGCAGTGCGCTTGTTACAAGTATCTTTTTTTTGATTTTTTCACTCATCTTATGCTTTTTTATTAACTTTCTTTAAATAATTTTCTGAATGCAATATTCTTTAAGGAATAATCAAGCAAGAAGTTCCATCTCATTTTCCTGTTCTTTTCCGTCAATATCTATCTTTCTTATTATCTTGCCTTTTCTTTTTGCATTTAGCCTTGCTTCTTCAGGAGAGCATTTTTCAGGAACTGCCAACTCTTCTATTACGTAAGTGTGTTTTATTGAAATATCCTTGAAATTATCAACCTTTGTATCAAACAAAAACTCTTTTTTTATTAAGTCCAGATCCTTTAAGTCAAACTTTGCTGTTACAAACTTTTCAAGAATCTTTCCTGGCTTTGGAATTGATTTTTTTACTGAGATGCTGTATTTTCCTGATTTTACTTTCAAAAGCAGAGAGCATGAATTAAATTTCTCAACAAACTCCCTAAACTTCTCTTTGCTCATAGTCTCTTCTATTGTGTATTTCTTTCCTGTAACCTTTTTTGGCTCAATTCCAAATTCATTAAGCTCATTGATTATTTTATTTTTTGTTATAATTACACCATTTAATGAGGCATCTTCATTTATACATTGGGCTATCATGTCAAACATAACGTCAAGGTATTCAAAGCCTGCCTTTATCTGGACAAAAGAAGAGCCCTTTTTTATCATAAACTCCTCTTTTTCAAAATCTCCTATGCTGTACCTTACAAACTTTTGATGGACATTTTCATCAACATTTTTCTCATAAATATTTCTTATAAAATTCATATTATCACCCTTAAACATCAAACAAGAAAACTATTGTATATTTAAATCTTAGGGAAATTATATTCTAACAGTCATTGTCATCTTCTGCAGAACATCCTAGCGGGCATTTTCCATCATCAATGCACAAATCAAGTATAAAATAAGTTCCCTGGCATTACAGCCTCTGAAACCTCTTTTTATAGAACAATCAATCTTTGTTTATATAAAATTTTCTAATTTTAACAATATTTAAATAATTCAACAAATAATTAATTTGTATGAAGATAATTAAAATACCTTTTTCAGCAGGAGGGCTTGGAAAAACATCTGGAACAGAGCTTGCTCCGGACAAGATTATTGATGAGCTTAAAGAAATTTTCTTAAATGAACAGGGTGTTAAACCAGAGTTCAGTGTGGAGTCTGTGGTGGTTGATAATTCAAATATAAGCGAAACAAATGAAAATATCTACAACTACATGCTTCAGAACGATGAAATGCCTATTATTGTAGGTGGTGACCATTCAATAACCTACGCATGCTTTAAGGCTTTTTCAAAGCAGTTTGATAATCCAGGCATTGTTGTTTTTGATGCCCATCCTGACTGTGAAAACAATTTCAGCCCGCCAACACATGAGGATTTCCTAAGGGTTCTTATAGAGGAGAATCATGTAAAGAGAGGCAATGTTATCCTGGTGGGATTAAGAAGCTGGCATAGGAATGAATATGATTATCTAAAGCAAAATAAGATAAAGTTTTTTTCAATGAAAGAGATAGCTAACGAGGGTATAAAAGAGGTTTCAGAGGCTGTAATGTCTGCTGCACTTCAGTTTGGCTCACTATATGTTTCCATTGATATTGATGTGTTGGATCCTGCTTTTGCGCCTGGAACAGGCTATTTAGAGCCTGCTGGACTTAGTTCAAGGGAATTAATCTTTTTTCTGCAGAGATTAAGCAATTTAAAGAATTTAA
>CAZXME010000089.1:0-2458 GCA_964641515.1 uncultured Methanosarcinales archaeon
TTGCCTCTTTTGTTGTTGCGCCGCTCATGCTTCCAGAGGTATGGTGTGCAGTTGTCATATAAACAGCATAATTTAGGCCGCCATTTAACAAACATGAAAAAATTGCATGGTGCTTTGAAACTCCTCCGCCAAGGGAGATGATTCCCTTTCTCTCATCATGGCTTGTTGAAAAAAGGATGTTTGCAAAATCCTTTACAACATCAACAACAAAATCAGGATGCTTTTGCTGGAACATAAACAAATGAAAACCAAATGCACCATCTGTTATTGCTGGGCAGAATATTGGCACATTGTTTTTTGCTGCCTGGTATAAAATTGAGTTTTCATCATTTAATGTTAATCCTATTTCCTTTAATAATTCCGAAACAGGCCATGTTTTTTTCTTTTCATAAAGTTTTTTTAATAATGGCCCAATCATATCCTCAAACCTTGCATAGCTCTCATTTCTTATGAAAAGGTTTCCCACACGGTTAACCCCTTTTTCATAAAGCTCAACATCATCCATGTTAAAATCGCCGATTATGAATTTCTCACCAGCAGCTTTCATAAAATCCTCTTCAAGCCCTCCAACTGTTGTGACTATGGCATTAGGTATTCCAAGTTTGATTATTTGTGCAAAGAACCCTCTTAAGCCAGATGTAACCATATTAGAAGTAAAAGTAAAGAATATTTTTGTTCCTTCCTTTTTCATTTTTATTATTATGTTAGAGGCTTTTGCAAGCTCTACACCCTGAAATCCAATCTTTCCTATCTTATCTGCGAGCAAATCAGCGCTCATTCCCTTTTCCCATTTGAAATCATGTACATTTTCCATAATAAACACCTTTTATAGTTTAATTTGAATATAAATGAATCTAGTTAAAAGAAATAATTCATGAACCCATTTTTCTTACTGAACTCATATGAAAAAGGGAAAAAGAGGCATATTTAAAACTTTCCATAAATTTGTGCAAAGCTTTAAATATTAAATATGTTTTTTGAATTTTGGTGATAATTATGGCTATAATCGGATTTGATTTAAATAAAATAAGTGTTGAAAGAACAGGCAATGTAACTGGAGAAATAAAAATTAATAATAATGTTTCAATAAAAGAAATTGACAAGATAGGTATTCCTGTTAAAAGAGAAGGTCAGGAAGGTTTGAGATTTGGTTTTGAGTTTACATCAGACTATCAGCCAAAGCTAGGCAATGTGCTTATTAAAGGAAATGTTATTGTTGTGGAAGACAAGAAAAAAGCAGAGGATATCTTAAAGCAGTGGAAAAAGGACAAAAAAGCAGAAAGTGATGTTATGACTGCTGTTTTAAATACAGTGCTTGAGAAATGCAATATAGAAGCATTGATATTAAGCAGGGATGTTAATCTGCCTCCATCAATACCATTGCCAAAGGTAAAGCCTAAGGAAAAATAGTTCTAAAACCAAAACATTTATTTATTAGGTTAACATAGTTTAAAAAGGGGAAAATGCCAGAAAAAGAGTTAAAACTAAAGGTAATTGAAGCTTTGCAGGATGATGTTAATAAAAGCATTGTTAGGGTAGATTCCAGTTTTATGCAGGAAATAGGGGTTAGACCTGGAGATGTAGTTAAAGTAATAGGTGAAAGAGAGACTGTTGCAATAGTTGATCGTGCTTATCCAGGCGATATCGGACTTAAAATAGCAAGAATAGATGGCATTACAAGGAGAAATGCAAAAACAGGCATAGGTGAGGTTGTAACTGTTTTAAAAGCAGATATTAAAGAAGCAAAAAAGGTTATAATTGCTCCTGCAAGCAAGGGAGTTAGGATAAATGCTCCACCTCAAATTTTTAAACAAGGGCTTTTAGGAAAACCAGTTGTAAAAGGGGATATAGTAAGTCTTGGTAGCATTAAAAGAAGGGAACGCGGCAGCATTAATGAAATATATGATGCACTAAGCGAAAGCATGATGGGCTTTGGACTTGGAAGCCTGAAGTTTGTTGTTGCTGATTCTAATCCAAAGCAGGCTGTTATAATATCTGAATTAACAGATGTTGTATTTAATCCAGAGGCTATTGAGATAAAAGAAGAAAAAATTCTGGATATTACTTATGATGATATTGGCGGGCTTAAGGATGAAATTGATAAAGTAAGGGAAATGGTTGAGCTGCCATTAAAGCATCCAGAGATATTTGAAAGGTTAGGAATAGAGCCGCCAAAAGGTGTTTTATTGCACGGCCCGCCAGGAACAGGAAAAACCTTACTGGCAAAGGCAGTTGCAAATGAAACTAATTCACATTTTATTTTGATAAATGGCCCTGAAATAATGAGCAAATTCTACGGAGAGTCAGAAGGCAATTTAAGAAAGAAATTTGAAGATGCAGAAAAAAATGCACCTTCTATAATATTTATAGATGAGATAGATGCAATTGCCCCAAAAAGAGAAGAGGTTCACGGAGAGGTTGAGAGAAGAGTTGTTGCTCAGTTATTAGCTTTAATGGA
>CAZXME010000090.1:0-2453 GCA_964641515.1 uncultured Methanosarcinales archaeon
TACCAAGACAGTAATGATTATCCTTTTCAAGCTTTATCTGTTTCCTCATTTGATTTTATTAACATTACTACAAGTAATGTTGAGGTTACATTAGAAAGCACAAAACTTTCTGACAAGGGCACATTAAATCTTTTGATACTAAATAAGGATAATAAAGAAAAAGATATTATTATAACTCTTTATGCTCCGGAAGGAATAAAAATAATTAATACTCCTATAAAGACTAAACTTAAAAATAACTTCAAACTAAATTTTGACTTAGAAAGAATAAATGCTTTAAGCGGAAGCAATTATGCTGTTTTTGCAATTGTAGAATATGATGAGAATAACAAACACTTTACATCAATTGGATCTGCAAATGTTGAGATTGTTGATTTTATACCTGATGAAAAGAATATAATTTCCAAAATTTTTATAATTTCTTTCATTGCTCTTTTATTGTTTTATATTTTTGTGAAAAAGAAAAGATTATTAAATTAAAGATTTATTGCATAATTAAAGATGAATCAAAAAATATCGGTTATTATTCCAACATTGAACGAAGAAAAGAACCTGCCAATTGTTCTTAGGGAAATTCCAGAATATGTGCATGAGATTATAATTGTGGATGGGTATTCTAAAGATAAAACTGTTGAGATAGCAAAAAGATTCAAATGCAAAATTTTCTATGATAATAAGGGAAAGGGTTCTGCGCTGATTAAAGGTATGAAAGAAGCAAAAGGTGATATAATAATTATGATGGATGCTGATTGCAGTCACAGGATAAATGAATTTCCATTACTTATTTGGGGGATTAAGACAGGCTATGATGTTTGTATGGGCTCAAGATTTATACAGGGTGGTGGAACAGCAGATATGCCTTGGTACAGGATGCTTGGAAATAAATTCTTTGTAATGCTTGTTAACCTGCTCTGGGGAATGAATTACTCAGACTTGTGTTATGGCTACAGAAGTTTAAGTAAAGAAGCAGTAAAAAAACTTAATCTTAGGTCAAATTCATTTGCTATTGAAACAGAAATATCTATTCATACTGCAAAAAAGAAGCTGAAAGTAGTTGAAGTGCCTAGCTTTGAAAAATCAAGAAGGTATGGCAAAGGAAAATTAAGAACATTTAAGCATGGATGGGAAATATTAAATACAATCATACGCGAGATATTTATAGGCAGGAGATAATATAATGTATATTCTGGGAATTTGGGATGGGCATGATGCTGGTGCAGCAATAATAAAAGGAAACAAGATACTAGTTGCTATAAATGAAGAGAGGATAACAAGGAGAAAACTCCACGTAGGCTTCCCTCTTAATTCTATAAAGGCATGTCTTGATTATTTAAAGATAAAACCTTCTGATATCCAAACAATAGCTGTGAGCACTTCTGACTTTGCAAAGACCATTACTCGTTATTTCCCTTTTTCTAAAGAGGATTACTACAAATTTCGCAGAAGAATGACTGAAAAGCCTGCTTTTGTTCATCTAAAGAGAAATTTGAAGTACAAGCTTACTGAAATAAATTCAAGCAGTTTAACAAAATTTCTTACAAAAGAATGGTTCATAAAACAGCTTAAGAAAATTGGATTTAAAGATTTCAATCTTTACCTTGTTGAGCATCATCAGGCACATGCTGCAGCTGCTGCTTTCTGTTCAGGAATGAAAAAAATGCTTACAATAACAGTTGATGGAATAGGTGATGGGCTGAGTGGAACTGTTAATGTATTTAAAGATGGAAAATTTGAGAGAATTTCAAATATTTCAGGAAGGGATTCCTTAGGCATTTTTTTCGAGCAGGTTACTAATCTTCTGGGGATGAGAGAACTTGAAGATGAAGGAAAAGTGATGGCTTTAAGCGACTTTGCTTACCCAATAGATAAGAAAAGGAATAAGATGCTTGACTTCTTTGAGGTAAGTGGAATGAATATTAAAGCAAAGTATTCTGTTTCAAAACAATGTTCTTTATTGAGCAGGATGCTTTGGAATACCCAAAGGGAACAGTTTGCATACATGGCTCAGTATACCCTAGAGAAAAAAATGCTTGAATTATTTCAGAATTCAATTAATACAACAGGAATAAAAGATGTGTGCTGGTCAGGAGGGGTTGCATCAAACATAAAAGCAAATATGAAGATAAGGCTTGAATCAGGGCTCAAGAATTGGTTTGTTTTTCCTCATATGGGTGATGGCGGTCTTGCCTTGGGAGCTGCCATGCAGGTAAATTTTGAATTGAATAATATCAGCAGTTATGACTTTGATAATATCTATTTTGGAACAGATTACAAAGATGATTATATTGAAAAAGAATTGAAAAAATATAAGATGCCTTATTCAATCCAGGACAATATACCAAAAGAGGTTGGAAACCTTATTTCAAGCGGAGAGATAGTGTTATGGTTTCAGGATAGGATGGAATATGGCCCAAGAGCGCTTGGAAACAGAAGTATAATCACATTAGCATCAA
>CAZXME010000091.1:0-2407 GCA_964641515.1 uncultured Methanosarcinales archaeon
AGATTATAGAAGAAATAAGACCGGATATTATTTGCTTAGGGTATGACCAACAATCTTTTAACAATGACTTAAAAAACAAATTAAAAGAAAGGGGATTAAATCCAAAAATAGTAAAATTTGAAAAAGGTTTTAAACCTGAGTTATATAAAACATCAAAATTAAAATCATGAAACCTTATTCTACTAACTCTATGCTTAATGATTTCAGAATGTCTTTTATTTTCTTATAAATATCATCTGTTGTAACCTTATTTATTTCCTGTTCAGTATTTTGTATTTCTTTGCTTACATAGGAAAGGTGTTGCTGTTTTTTTTCTATTTTTTTATTAAACTCCTCAATTTTGGACCACAATGTATTTTTTTCAATTTTTATTGAAAGATCTTTAATATTTTCCATTAATGTTTTAATTTTTGTTTGTGTATTCTTTAAAAAGTCTGGATTAAGTTCATCCAGTATTAATAAATTCTTTTTTTGAACATTATCTTTAAGAGCAATATCTCTCCTTTTAATGTTCTTAGTGAGTCCTAAAAAAATTTCATTTAATTTTACAGTTTCAATCCTAGCTATTGCTTTAAAAGGGTCAGAGATAATCATATCTATGCTTTTTTCATCAAAAGAGATTTTAGCATATTTCCTAAATGCTCTTGATAATGGAGCAAGCTTGTAATATATTTCATCAGAAAATCTTTTTTGCTTATCCTTTGCTACCCTCAATTTGTCATTAACTTTTGCCAACTCATTAAATTCTGGTGATTCCTTTATTTTTTTTATTTCATCTTTTAAGATTGAAATATTTTTTTCATCTTCCTTAAGATCTTTCTCAAGTTCTCTTTTCCGATTTTCAAGCTCTTTTTTTTTCTGTTTTTTATTTCTTATCTTATTGAGCAAATTAAGAACCTCCTGAAATTTATGAACATCTGATTTTTTCAAATTATCCTTGAAGTTATCTATAGAACTACTAATTTTTTTTATGCCAGATGCTACTTTATGTGATTCATTTGCAAAAAATTCCTGCAAAATATAATATGGCTTTTGAGTTGTTTTGTTGTATTCATCAAATATATCATTTATTTTTGAAACATTATCAATTATCTTATTAGAATCAGTTAATGTTTTGATTCCAGTTAAAATTTCCCTTATTTTGCCTGTGAAATGCATTGTTTTGTGTATGTAAGCCTTTCTGTTTCCATCCATTATTGTTATTGCCCTTGGAGGTATGTTTTTATTCTGCAACTCAGCTTTCTCAAGCTCATCGCATCTTTCCCTTATGGTTTCTGAAATTTCATCAATTCTTCCTGAGAACTCTTTTAAAAGAGAATTTATACTACTTTTATCAAGCTGTTTTTTAATATAGCTTTCTAGCTCGCTTTTCCTCAGCTGTTTTAATTCTTCTTTTGCACCAAATAAACGAGCAAAAAATTTTTTCATATTCCTTAAATAGAAGTTATTTTATTTATGTCTTTCTATATATTAATGCCTTAAATTTCTTTTACGCCTTCTTTTGTCAGTGCAACAAGCCTTACTCCAAGACCTGATTTCAAAACAGCAGATAAAATGGCCATGTGCTCTTTGCCTGTTCCAGAAACAAGGTTTAATGCAACCTCTGTTCCGGTTATTTTGTCTTTCAGCTGTTTTTTAATGTCTTCAACAAGCTCTAATAACAGCTTGTTTGAATCAACTACAATAAGCTCAACCTTTTTCTCTGAACTGAACTTTTCCCTGCCAAACTCATTTGTAATAAGAAATATGTTATCCCATTCACAGCCAGAGATAACACCCTTAACATGAATCCATGTTCCCTTTCCAGTGCTTAGGCAAGCTACTAAATCTGTCATAAAGCAAAAGAAAGCATGATTGTTTAAATATTTTTGCACAACTTTTTTAAATAAGTTGTGTTTACTAATTATATGCTACTAAACACTTATGAAATATTTGATTTAGTAATAATGACCCTGGCAATTGCATTTATATTAAAGGATTTTATAAGGATGCCAAGGTATATACATCAGCCTCTAACTTCTGGCTTTGACATTGAGAACTTTAAGTTTACAGCACTTTGCACTGCGCCTGCAATAATTCTTCATGAAATGGCCCACAAGTTTGTTGCTATGAGTTTTGGCCTGAGTGCAACATTTCATGCACACTATGGCGGATTGTTATTAGGCGTATTTTTAAGGCTCATCCACTCACCATTTATAGTCTTTGTGCCAGGATTTGTTTCCACAATGGGCGGAACGCCATTGCAGCATTCAATAGTTGCAGTTGCAGGACCATTGATGAATCTTGTACTATGGCTTGGCTCTTCAATTATACTAAAAAAAGCCACATCATTAACAAGCAAGCAAAGGCTTGCGTTAATCATAACAAAACAAATTAACCTGTTTTTGTTCATATTCAACATGATACC
>CAZXME010000092.1:0-2406 GCA_964641515.1 uncultured Methanosarcinales archaeon
GGCAATTTATAATTAAAATGTATTTCATTTATTCCTGTTTTCAAATCTAAAATTTTCTTTTCATTTAATCTTCCATTGATTCCTGTTGCAATGACTGTAACATTTTTTAAATCTGATTTTGAGTAAACCCTTGCAGTAAGGTTTACGTTTTCTGAGGAATGATATAATTCTTTGTCTGCAGAAAGATTTTTCAAAGAAATAATTGTTTCTTCATTTTGTTCTGTAACACATCCTGAAATAAAAGACAATCCTATTATTATTAAGATTACTAAGAATAATTTCTTCATTTTTTCACTTTAATGTTTTCATTTAATTCCTTCAGCATTTTGTCAAGATCAATACCATACATACTGCAGATGTCACCAAGCTTTAAAGTATCCATTTCCATCTGGGCCATTGGACAGCCTAAGCAGGGCATTTGAAACTTTGAAAGAATTTTTTCAGCGCCTTTGATTTCCAAAACCTCTGCTAATGTTGTATCTTTAGTTATTTTCATTTTTTTGTTCTCCTGTAATTCTCTATTGCTTTTTTTAACGCTTCTGTTCCAAGTATCGAGCAGTGAAATTTTATTGGTGGCATTTTTCCAAGGCCATTAACAATATCCTTTGGCTTTATTTTCAATGCATCATCTAATTTTTTGCCTTTAGCCAATTCACACATCATATCTGATGAAGCAATTGCAGCTATGCAGCCATATGTCTTGAATTTAATATCTTTTATTATGTTGTCTTTTACTTTAAGGAAAATTTTCATTACATCCCCGCATTGCGGGTTTCCTTCCTGGCCAACTGCATCAGGATTTTTTATCTCTCCTGCAAATTCCGGACTTTTGAATCGTTTTAATGTTTTTTTTGAATAATACATTTTCATTCCTTCCAAAAAGGTGAGATTTTTCTCAGGCTTTTTACTATTTCGGGCAATACCTCTAATGTGTAATCAATTTCCTCTTCTGTTGTAAACCTGCTCAGAGTTAATCTTAAGCTGCTGTTTGCCTGCTCAGGGCTTAATCCAATTGCCATCAAGACATAGCTTGGCTCAAGTGTTTTTGCAGAGCATGCAGAGCCTGTTGATGAAGCAATTCCCTTATTGTTTAAATATCCGCCAATTGCCTCTCCTTCAATACCTTTAAATGAAAAGTTTGCATTGTTGCATAATCTTTTATTTCCTGTTGGTCCATTAAGAATTACTTCTGGTATTTCTAAAACACCTTTAATTAATTTATTTCTTAGGTTTGCCATATAATCAATATATTTTTTATTCATGGCAATTTTTACTGCTTCTGCAAAGCCAACAATCCCATGAATATTTTCAGTCCCTGCCCTCATGTCAAATTCATGTGCTCCGCCATTCTGCCATGGTTTTATGTTTACACCTTTTCTTATGTACAAGGCGCCAATTCCCTTTGGGCCATGAATTTTGTGAGCATTTAATGTTATTAAATCAATATTTTGCTTTTTTACATTTAATTCTGTTTTTGTATAACTCTGGCATGCATCTGTATGAAAATAAACCTTATGTTTTTTGCATATATTTCCAAGAGTTTTTAAATCATTTATTGTTCCTGTTTCATTGTTTCCATGGATTATTGAAACAAGAATTGTTTTGTCTGTAATTGCCTTATCAAGTTCATCTGGATTTACAAATCCCTCTTTGTCAACATCAAGATATGTAATATCAAAGCCCTGCTTTTCAAGCCACTTACATGCATTCATAATACATTTGTGTTCTACTTTTGATATAATTATATGATTTCCTTTATCCTTGTTTGTGAAAGCTATGCTCTTTAAGGCAAAATTGTTTGACTCTGTGCCACCAGATGTAAAAACAATTTCTTCTGGCCTTGCATTTATTGATCTTGCAATGATTGACCTTGCTCTTTCTAATGCTTCCTTAGCTTCCTCCCCAAATAAATGTGTTGATGATGCATTTCCATATTTTACACTAAAATAAGGCATCATTGCCTTGATTACATCTGGATCAAGCATTGTTGTTGCGCCGTTATCAAGATATACTTTTTTCATTTTAACCTCTAATTAATTTATTTTTTTATTACATCCCTTTAAGCAGTTCTTTTTAACATGTTTCTTGACTATTTTAAGGATTGGAACAACTGTTTCGCTGTTTAAAGAGTAAATTCTTTGCTTTCCTTTCTGCTTGGCATTAAGGATGTGGCATTGCAATAGTTTTCTTAAGTTATGTGATACCTTGCTTTGCTCTTCCTTAACTTTCTTTGTAATTTCATTTACGCTTAATGGCCCCTTTTCTAATATCAAAATTATGCTCAGCTTTGTCTTGTTTGCAAAGTTTGTGAAAAAGTTATTATATGAATTGTGTTTCATATGAATAGAAATTCATAAGTTATTTATATATGTTTTGTTTTCAGAAGTCAATCGGGCTTTTGATTTT
>CAZXME010000093.1:0-2357 GCA_964641515.1 uncultured Methanosarcinales archaeon
AAAGATTGCAAAGATGCTTGATGAATTAGAAATAAAATACAAAAAAACAAAAGAAATTTAAGAAAAGTAATATTTGCTTTTTATAAGTTGATATATCTCCAGGGGATTATATTCTTCGCGCAGAGAAATATAATCTACATTTTGAAAAATAGAACCCATTGGCTTTTCTAATTCGCTTGGGTTAACACCTTTAAGCTGGGCTATTAGTTTTTTTATATTCCAATTATCATAAAGCAGAAGTTTATTTTTTCCTTTCATATAAGTAAGTGGTAAAAGAGAAGGAATAGAACTTTGAGGAGTCTTTAAACCTAATCCATTATTTTCTAGTATTTTAATCAGGTCTTTGTGATGGTCATTGGAAGTCAATAATAATAATGCTGACTTTAGTTTTTTCTTTTTCATAAAAAAAGAGAAAAATAGCTTATTTATAAATTTAATCTAAAATTATCTTATTTTGCTTTTTCAGCAGCCTTTCCTAACTGGATTGCAACTATCACAGCAATTATTGTCACAACCACAGCATAAGTCAGCATTGACCATACACCTTCTGATGTGCCAAAGACCTGCTTGAATATTGCTTTTATTGTGTCATTCCATGCCAAAGCAGCCACAAGGCCAAATGCAGCTGTAATCAAAGCAGATAGTTTCTCAATTACTTTTTTTTCATAAATTACACCCCCTTATAAAAGACTTTTAATATAAATATAATTAATCTTTATAAAGATTATTCTATTTTCAGAGCCCCTTTTATTATTTTATAAACTTCTGGATGAAGCTGTGGGTCAAGCATCTTTGAGTGAAGCATTTTCAGGCCATCACATGTGCCGTTTATTATAAAATTTGTCACATTCTCACCTTCAAGCTTTGCATTTTTTACAAGTACTGTCCCATCTCCTAGCTGACCACCCATCATGCATCCATTTCCAATTATCATGTAAGTCTCAACATTTGGAAGATCACCTTGGTTAAGCTTGTTTATGAAAAGACTGTTCACAGCCATGTCGCGGCATGCATACCTGTCACCAATAACTGGGCAGATATGTGCAATATCCCCTTCTATGCCATGATTTGGCGTGCCTATCATTACAAACTTTTCAACATCATCTCCTCCGAATATCTGCAAATACTTTCTTGATACAAGGCCACCCATACTGTGGGCTATTAGTATTACCTTTGGCTTTCCTGTTCTGTATTTTATGGTTTGTATTATATCTTTTAACCTGAGTGCATATGTGTCAATATTCTCATTTTTTGTCTGGACAACAATATAGTTTTCAGGCTCTTTAAAGATATCAAAATAATAGCTTGCCTTTATGCTTACTGGTGCCTGCGAAAGGCCCCATACTCCAGGGGTTGTACCAACAGGGGTATAAAGAGAGATTGAGCCTGCATTAAGGTAGCCATCTTTTTCAAGATTTTCTTGCAACTTATCGAACACATCAAGACTATAATCTGCTGAGGTCTTTTTGTTAACACTGTGACCATGAACAAATACAATAGGAAATTTTGATGGATCATTAATACATTCTTCACTTAAGCAGCATGGAGAACATTTTCCAAAAACACAGCATTTTTGAAAAGGCTCATCAAAATCAATGCCGATCTTTACAGGCATTGTTTCCTCTTCTTTAATTAATTCAATACTTATATTGTTTAAATCATAACAGGTTATGTTGGATTTTTGGCAGCTTTCTGGCTGGTCTTTTATAAGCTGATTAATTATTTTCTCTGTTGAATTATTACTATCTGATATTAAATTTTGAATGTAGGTTAAAAGAATTTTTTTTATTACCTCATTATTATATCCATCTTCAGACAGTTCATTAAGATACTTTTCTGCAATATCTTTTTTAATTGCACCTATGCTTCCATTTGCATAGCTATTGTTATTACCATTGCTTATATTAGCATAAAGCACTTTCAATTCATCTATATCATCACAGGCATTTTTAAGTTTAAATTCTGTCTGATTTGCCCTCTCACTTATTGAAGGCCTTTTAACACAAGTTTGGTTTAACCTGCACAAAATATCATAATTTATATCAACATCTATGCTTCTTTTTAGAGACCCTTCTCTTTCATAATTATTTATATGTTCATATAGTTTATCAACAGAATAATTTATTGAATATGTTTCAATCCTCTTTTTTGAAATGTCATTCCTTAATTTAAATGATTTTATGACAGAATTAAAAACTTTTATGTTATCATTTATTTCAATGGGAAGATTTTCATCCAGAACTAAAACATTTTTTATTTCTTTTAATCTTCCTCTTATCTCATTAAGTTCATTTGCAAGGTTATTATACAGAAATATTGAATCAGATATATTCTTGTCAATCTTTTTAATCAAGTCT
>CAZXME010000094.1:0-2312 GCA_964641515.1 uncultured Methanosarcinales archaeon
GTAACTCTTCAAATGCAATCAAAAAGAAGCTTGATACAGAAAGGCAGGCAGATTCCTCTAGATAATTTAACTAAACTTCATGATTTTCAAAAGATTTAAATAGATTATTACAAATAATTCTTATATGTACAAAAGGTTCGTTATGGTTGACGGTCTTGACGGTTCTGGCAAAGGGGTTGTCATTAATGCCCTTAGAAAATGGGCTGAAGAAAAGCAGCTTAAGATACTGGACCTAAAAGAATACTGCAAGGAAAACAACAGGCTTCCTGAGCCAGATGAGATAAATGGCTTTGATGTAATAATTTCTTGTGAAATGACTCATTGCTGGATTGGCAGTGCCTTAAGGGAAGAGATTGTTAGGGATAACAAAAGGGATTATTCAATAACCTCAACAGCACATGCCTTTTCCCTTGATAGGGAAATACTTTACAAAAGAGTTATTATTCCTGCCTTAAAACAGGGCAAATATGTATTTCAGGAAAGGGGAGTAATAAGCTCTATTGTCTACCAGCCTGTTCAGGGAAACATTGCCTTGAGTGAGCTTATGAGATTGCCAGGAAATAAACTTGCAATTCAAAATGCTCCAAATCTTTTAATAATATCACAGGTTGCACCAGAAACAGTTATGCAGAGACTTAGCCAAAGGGAAAAGCAGGATAGAGCAATATTTGAGGAAATTAACTTTCAAAGAAAACTTGAACAAAGGTATAACAGCCAGTGGCTGAAAAATATTTTTGAGAATCACGGCTCAAAAGTTGTTTACTTAGACACAAACTTTCCAAAAACAATTGAAGAAACAGAAAAAGAAGCAATTAAAATATTGGAAGATTTCCTTGAAAAAACTAAATAATTGTCTCCCCCATATAAACTATTTAGTCTTTTTATTTTTAGATAATTTACCGGTCTCTTTTTCTTCTTCAATGAACTCATTTAGCTTTGTGTTTGTCTTTGCTGTTTTGTATTTTATTCCATTCTTCATTGTTTCAACCTCTTTTAATTCAATCCAGTGCTTCCAAAACCTTCTTCTCCTCTTTTGGTGTTATCCAGCTCATCAACTTCTTCAAATTCAGCTTCCTCTACCTTGTTAAAGATCATCTGGGCTATCTTTGTCCCTTTTTCTATCTTGAATTCCTCAGCACCATGATTAATTACTATAACTCTTATTTCGCCCCTATAACCAGAATCAATTGTTCCAGGACTATTGCAGGTTGTTATTCCATGCTTTAATGCAAGACCTGATTTAGGCCTTACCTGTGCCTCGTATCCTTTTGGAATTGCTATCTTTACTCCAGTGCTGACCAGTATCCTTTGGCTTGGCTTAAGAACATAATCCTCTGTTGAATAAAGATCAACTCCTGCATCACCTTTATGAGCATAATGTGGCAGAATTGCGTTTTCTTTTATTTTTTTTATTTTTATCTTCAGGTTTTCTGACAAAATCATCCCTCTTTTTTTAAGTTAAAAAAATAATACAAAATATAAAACATAACTCATATTTAAATTAAGTTAAGGTTAAAAATAGATAATTAAAACAATTATTGTTCTAATGGAAAAGGGATATTAATAATGGCTTATTTTTCTTTTTAAGGATTTATTTAGGTTTTTAATGAAAATACTCCAGTTGAAAAAACTGTTTTCCAAAGGAAATAGTCATATCTTCCATAAGAAATGAAGTTGTTTTTCCATGAGAAAGCATTGGTTTTTGTTTTAATTAAGTAGTAATTTAGCCAGCCTTGAACTGGAATAATGATATTAATTCATGCTTTATTATCTTGCCTGTTTTTGCATCTATTTTTATGTTTATTGTACTAAAAGAGCTTGTAATAAGGGTTATGTTCCATAGTTGGCCAAGTTTAATATTCTGCAAAATAACTATTGTTTTTGTTACTATCTCTTTAGAATATTTTTTCTCTTTAACATCATTAGATTTTTTCAAGACATCATCTAAGCTAAACTTAACATCTTTTAGGTTAATCTTTTTTATAGATGCTCCTGGTTTTTTAAAAACATCCTGTCCAGGATTGATTTCAATATTATTATTTATAGTAAAAACTGCTACCTTATCCAGCTTTTTGTCATAATATCCAATCTGCCACTCACTATTTTCTGAGTTTTCAATCATGGTAAATGCATATGTTAAATATGCTTCTTTGTTCTTAGAAATCCATTTTTTGAATTCACTGCTTTGTTTTAATTTTATGAGTGCTGTTTTAAAGTTCATTGTTTTTAGAACAGGGATGAGATTTATATAATTTTGGTTTTTAAAGAAAGCTTTTTATATAATCCTCTTTTAACTTGCCCTATGGCGGAAA
>CAZXME010000095.1:0-2312 GCA_964641515.1 uncultured Methanosarcinales archaeon
CCCAGCTTCGCCATATCACAGGAACCCGACCCACAAGTTCCAATGATAATTCAAGAATGTCATCATTAAGTGAATGAATAACAACCCTCTGACATTTTGATTTATTAATCCTCTGAATTATGCTCTTATTTAAAGGACCTATATATTCGATGAGGTCTTTATCAATATTGTGCATTGAGTTTTTATGATACCTGCTTACAATTATAATGCAACGGTTAAAACCAGGTTTAACTTGTTCAAACCGATCCAGAAGTGATCGGATAAATAGTATATCTGGCGAACAGATGTGAAAGATCATCTCTAAAAGATAATTTTTAAAAAATATAACTAAAATACCGAAGGCAACATCTTAACATTTACCTCGATCCCCGATTTTTAATTCCATAGTAATAATCTGATTCTTACGGTCAAAATCTTCAAATCCGAGTTTTTGAAAAATTCTGATGGCATTCTGGTTTTCACTGAAAACCTCTAGCTGTAGATTATTAAACTGGTTCAAAACTCCATAACTGCGGACTAGCGATAATAATGCTGAAAAAACACCCATCTCTTGAAATTCTTTTACTACTGAACCAGAACTGATAAATGCTATTTTTTTGGTTGGATCATTAAAGTAACAAGCTATAAGACCCACAAGCCGATTGTAATCAAAGGCACAGAAATGAACTGCATATTTATGGAGCTTTTTTGAATAGCTTTTTAGATCTAAACGCCCCGAAAAAGGTGGGACAAAAAGATTCTCATTATTCTTTAAATAATCATATATATCTGGCGCAGATAATTGTGTAATATTATATTTAATCATAAATTATGACTATATAAGGTTGATAAGATTATTCTGTATTATGTAATTAATAAACCTATTGCACTTCACCTTGTCATTAAATTTAAAAAGAAAGACTCCAATCACAAATCTGGAATCTCTATAAATTTGTACATTATCGCCTTTCAAAAAATATTCTATTTTATACTTTATGTTGTCAATGAATTGTTTATCTAGATTGAATCCGGAATAAATTCCATTACTGTGACTATGCAAGATTAATTGAGTATAAAACATATCTTCAGGAAAGCTATAACTAAAATCAAGAGGCTCATTTAATACTGCATTTACATTAACTCCAGCCATATTGAAACCGGTTGCCATCCTGGCAAGTTCTGGCATAAAGTTACCACCGTTCCTGGCTCCTATCTCTAAAAAATAAATTTTGTCATTTTGATCCCTTATTATTTCAATATTTAATCCACCTGTTTTAAAGTCAACGAGTTTAATAAGTCTCGTTAATTTAAGCTCTATTTCGCTCATTAAATCAGAGTGAAATAAACTAGGTAATGTTGTAGAAATAGGAGTACATGCATTCGCCTTACAAAAATATTGATCTCCAAGCAGCATGAATATAATTTTCCCAACGTAAATGAATGCCTCTCCATGTATATGTGGACCTTTCCTCTCTATTTCTTCTTCAATGATCACCTCTCTTTTTCTTGAAAACTCCAATGCATAATTAAAGGGTGACTTTAAGTCAGCACCTGGCGGCAACCTGGTAATTCCTTTACTCCCACTCGAATCAACCGGTTTGACAAAAACACTTCTTTTTAAAGTATTATAAAAAAAGGATGCCTCATTATATGATTTAAAAACCTTGTATACAGGAACAGGAAAATCATTTTCTGTCAAGAACTTTCTGAAAAACCCTTTATCTGATAAGGTCAAAACCGAATTGTAACTATTACCCGGTAAATGAAGCGCTTCGGAAACGTAGGATGCAGCCAGAGCTGCAGGGTCTGAAGCATACGCCAATATACCATCAATCTTTCTTGTCTTAGCAACTTCAAGTACACCATCCAAGTTTGTGGTGCTCATATTAACATACTCATCTGCAGCTTTGTGTCCCGGATTTTCGGGTTTGTTGTCGCAGGTTATGACATAATGCCCATGGCTTTTAGCATATTCAATTACCGGTATCTGAAAATGGGTTCCAGCCAAAATAAGAATTTTCTTTCTCATTATTTTTTGCAGAAATAAGATTGTTTGGACTTAAGATTCCTTATAGAAGCTGTAAAGAAATTTATTTTAATAAGGGTAATATTTAAAGTATCGGTTCTCTTTTTTATTTTGTTTTCAATTAAATTATAGTCCCATAAGTCCAGAGATAAGTGAAAAAAAATACTTTTGCCTTTCCCTTAATGCGAGCTTCCGCCCCGTCAGTCACAATTTTATGAAGTGGCTAACAAGAATTTAACTTTCTGTATCTCTTTTGAGTTACTTGCTTAAAAATTGCAAATATCTAACTATTCATTTCCTGCAACAA
>CAZXME010000096.1:0-2242 GCA_964641515.1 uncultured Methanosarcinales archaeon
CAAGGTCAAAAATCATTCCACTAAATTCCTTTGTTTTCTCTCTTATTTCTCTTATTACAATTTGGGTGTTTTCCCTTATCCTTTTGTATTTGTCTATCTGAAAAACCCTTCTTAATGTGTCAAGCCTATAATCTTTATCATCAAGCAATATCTGTTTCATTTCTTCCTGCTGGGTATAAACAGTATACCTGTAAATCAATGACTTTGTCTTTGTGACGAGCTCTTTAGGGTAACCCAAAAGATTAAGAATTTTTGATTTAAGCTCAATAGCAGTCCCCTCTGTTTTTTTGTTATTTATTATTATAAATCCAGAGTCCTGCCTTACATCACCTCTTTGCCTCTTTAATGTCCTTTTTATTATTATTTCTTTATCCTCAATATTAAAGTTAAGCTCAACAGAACCCTTGCTTTTGCCGTTTCTTAAAAGAGAACTTCCAGACAAAGACCTCATTATGCCAAAAAGTGCAAATTCTATAGCTAATAATATGGTAGATTTTCCGCTCCCCACATCACCGCTTAAAAGGACAGAACCCTTAGGAAATTCAACAAGTTGCCTTGTATAACTTCTTATGTTCTCAAGTTTCACACTCTTTATTATCATAAATTAAAGATATTTCACTTGTTTTTATATTTAATGAAACTGAAAAACATATATTTATAAACAAAATATGCAGCTTTTGTATCATGAAAGGAGCTTACTGCCTTGTTGTTGAGTTGAAAAAAGATTCTGCTATTACGGTAGGTGCCATTGGTAAAATAAAGTTCAAGAAAGGATTATACTGCTATGTCGGCTCGGCTTTAAATAATCTTGAGAAAAGAGTTCAAAGGAATTTAAGCAGCAATAAAAAACTTCATTGGCATATTGATTATTTTTTAATGAATAAAAATACTTTAATTAAAAAAGTGTTTTACAAAGAATCAAATAAAAGAGAGGAATGCAAGATAGCAAGGTTTGTGTCTAAAAATTCAATTGGCCAGATAGAAAACTTTGGCTGCTCTGACTGCAAGTGCAAAAGCCATCTATTTATTATAAAAAAATCTGATTTCTTAGAAAAAAAGTTCAAACAATTATTTTTTTACAAGTGAAGCAGACCCCAGAATAGCAGCATGCTTTAATTTGCTCCTAACAATCTTTGGATTCTTGTTAACAACACACCTTTTCTTTACTGTATCTTTCATGCTCTTTGAGAAAAATTTCCAGGCATTGGAGATTTTGCCTCCAACAATAATTATATCAGGATCAAATATATTTACAAAATTTGTAACAGCAATACCAAGATGAAAACCCATTTTTTCAAAAACTTTTATTGCTTTTTTGTTTCCTTTTAATGCAAGATTATAAACCTCTAAAGGAGTTTTTACATTAAGTCCATTTATTGTTTTCATTATTCCGCGTGTACTTAAATACTCCTCAATATCTCCATTGTTGCAGCTTCTTGCTTTCCTACCGTCAAACTTTATAGTCATATGTCCGAGCTCTCCTGCGTTAAGCCTGCCATGAAATATTTTTTTATTAACAACAATTCCGCCGCCTACACCAGTGCCGAGCGTTAATCCAAGAATAACATCACAATTTTTTCCACTTCCATAAAGAGCTTCTCCAAGGGTAAAGCAGTTTGCATCATTATCAACAAACACAGGAACATTGAATTCTCTTTTGAGTATCCTTTTAATATTTGTATTCCTAAAAGGTAGGTTTGGTGAGTTTATTATTATGCCTTTTTTATAGTTTAATGGCCCTGGAGAGCCTATTCCAATCCCAGCTACATCTTTTGTCATTACATTCCTTATAGCCTTAATAAGATTTTTTATAACAATATTTTTTCCTTTGTTTGGCTCTGTCTTTACTTCTGTTTTTTTAATTATTTTATTATTTAGAACTAAACCAGCACGTATGTTTGTTCCTCCAAGGTCAACTCCAATAGTATATTTCTTCATTTTCTAAATTATTGTTTTAATGTATTTTAGTTATAACTCTTTTTTCAGCTTTTCAATTACATCAACAGGTGTTGGATCTGTGCCATATTTTAATGCAAGATAATAAGAAGTAAGGTCGCCAAGATAGATAGCTGAGAAGAGCTTTGTCATGAAGCACTCTCCCTTGATAACCAGCTCAGTTACATTTATTCCTGCTTCTGAGATTAATCTTTTTGTTATGTCCATCCTTTTCTTTACCTTAACATAATCATCATCATCATCCTTTATTATTATTACATGATATCCTGCCTTTATGTTGCCATAC
>CAZXME010000097.1:0-2214 GCA_964641515.1 uncultured Methanosarcinales archaeon
TATCAATTGAGGAAATGGCCGTTTTCTGCAAGAAGAAAGGTCTAGTCTATCCTTCTGGAGAAATTTACGGAGGCCTAGCTGGATTCTTTGACTTTGGGCCGAATTGCGTTGAAATAAGGAATAACATCAAGAGAGAATGGTGGAAATTCCATGTACAGGAAAGAGAGGATATAGTGGGCATTGACGGAAGCATTATAACAAATCCAAGGGTTTGGGAGGCTTCCGGCCATGTCAAAAACTTTACAGATGTTTATGTAAAATGCAAAAAGTGCAAAAAGCCAAACAAGATAGACAAGAGTGAAATAGGAAAGGCAAAATGTGAATGCGGCGGTGAGTATGAGGTTATAGGAGACCTTAACCTTATGTTCAAGACTAATATTGGTCCAGTAGAAGGCAGCACAGCTTACTTAAGGCCAGAAACAGCACAGTTAATCTTTGCAAACTTCAAACTTGTTGCAGAAAACTCAAGATTAAAATTGCCTTTTGGAATAGCGCAGATTGGCAAGGCATTCAGGAATGAGATATCACCAAGGGATTTTCTTTTCAGATGTAGAGAATTTGAGCAGATGGAAATAGAATATTTTGTTCATCCAGATAATGCAAAAAAATGTTCTTTCATCAAAGATATTCTAAAGCATGAAATAAACATTCTGTCAGCAGAGATGCAGAAAAAAGAAAAAAAGCCGCAAAAAATGACTATTGAGCAAGCATTAAAGAAAAAGATAATGAGTACAGAATGGCTTGCATACTGGCTTGCAACAGAACATAAATGGTTTATCAGCCTTGGAGCAAATCCAGATAATTTCAGGATAAGGCAGCATGTAAAAGATGAGCTTGCACATTATTCATCAGACTGCTGGGACCTCGAATACAATTTTCCATTTGGATGGAAAGAGCTTGAGGGAATAGCAGACAGAAGTGATTTTGACTTAAAGCAGCACATAAAATACTCAAAAAAGGATTTGAGCATATTTGACCAGGAAACAAATAAAAAAATAGTTCCTTATGTTGCTGCAGAGCCCAGCTTAGGAGTAGAAAGGGCATTCCTTGTGTTTATGTTTGATGCCTATAATGATGACAAGAAAAGAGGGAATATTGTCTTAAAACTAAATCCAAAGCTTGCCCCAATAAAAGCAGGAATATTTCCATTAATAGGCAAGCCAGAGCTTGAGAAATTAGCAAAGGAGATTCATGCAAACCTAAAAAAATACTTCAATGTAAATTATGACCGCTCTGGCTCAATAGGAAGAAGATATGCAAGAGCTGATGAAATAGGAACACCCTGCTGCATCACAGTTGATTTTGACTCATTAAAAGACAAATCAGTTACAATCAGGGACAGAAATACAACAAAACAGGTTAGAATAAAAATAGCTGAGCTAAAGGATATTTTAAGAAAACTTATAGATAAAGAGATTGAATTTAAAGACTTGAAATAAAAAGCTTTTTAAATCATCTGCTTTTTCTTTAAATAAAACATGGAAGGTGTAATAAATGGCAATAAAAGATTTAGAAGTAAAACAAGGAAATGTTGACCTAACAGCAGAGGTCGTTGAAATAGGAGAAGTAAGGGAGTTTAACAAGTTTGGAAAGATAGGAAGAGTTTCAACTGCAAAACTTAAGGATGAGAGCGGAGAGATAAATTTGAGCTTGTGGAATGAAGATATTGACAAGATTAAGGTTGGAGATACAGTCCAGATTAAGAATGGTTTTGTCAATGAATGGCAGGGCACACCCCAGCTAACAACAGGAAGACAAGGAACTTTAGAAGTTGTTGAAAGTGGAGCTGAAAAGCCAGCAGAAGAAAAAGCTGAAGAAGAAGCAGAAGCAATAGAAGAACCTGTTGAGGAATCTTCAGAAGAAGCAGCAGAAGAAACTGAAAAGAAAGAAGAAACTGAAACTGAAGAACCTGCTGAAGAAGTAGCAGAAGAAACTGAAAAGGAAGAATCAGAAGAAGTCAAGGAAGAACCTGCTGAAGAAGTAGCAGAAGAGCCTGAAAAGAAAGAAGAAACTGAAACTGAAGAACCTAAAGAGGAAGAAGAACCTGCTGAAGAGCCAGAAGAAGTTAAAAAGGAAAAAGTTGAATAAACTTTTCATATTTTTTCTTTTAATTATGGGGCGGTAGCTCAGCCTGGAAAATACTTAAAATATTTGGGCAAGAGAGCACATGACTGAAGATCATGTTGTCCGGGATTCAAATTCCCGTCGCCCCAT
>CAZXME010000098.1:0-2197 GCA_964641515.1 uncultured Methanosarcinales archaeon
AGCTTGACGGTGAAAAACAGACAGAGGCAGTATTTTATGCAATGGAGCATGCAAAGAGGAATAATGTCTTGGTCTCAATTGACCTTGCAGACCGTGCACTGATAGAAAGGCATAGGGATAAAATAAATATGATTATCAAGGACTATGCTGATATTATCTTTGCAAATGAGGATGAAGCAGAAAAACTGATTGGCAAAAAACCAATTGAGGCAGTTGAGGAAATAAAAAAATTCTGTAAGATTGCAATAGTCAAGATTGGAGAAAAAGGCAGTCTTGTTATGGATGATAACAGCCTTCACAAAATAGATGGTTTTAAGGTTAATGCCATAAACACAACAGGAGCAGGAGATGCTTATGCTGGAGGCTTTCTTTACGGCATTTCACATGGTCTTGATGTTAAAACTTCTGGAAGGATTGCCTCTTATGTTGCTGCGCAGGTTGTTGCAAGCCATGACTCAATGATAAACAGAAACTTGCAGGAAGAAATAAAGAATATTATCAAAGAGTAATCTCTTCTTTCATGTCTGGTATTTTTGTTTTTATTCCAAGCTTTTCAATTCTTTTTGAGAAAGTAATCATAGCTTCCTCTTCACCATGAACAATAAATACTTTTTTTGGCTTTGGATTAAAAAATTTCAGCCAGTGAAGAAGCTCACGATAGTCAGCATGAGCAGAAAAGCTGTCAATTGATTCGATATCTGCCTTCACAGCGACCTCTGTGCCCAAGAGCCTTATTCTTTTTTCTCCTCTTTTTATGTAATAGCCAAGAGTGCCCTTTGCCTGATAGCCCACAAACAGCATTGTGTTTCTTTTGTTCCAGATATTATGTTTTATATGGTGCTTTATCCTGCCGCCAGTACACATCCCGCTTCCTGCAATTATTATGCATGGTTCATGAAGGCTGTTAAGCTTGATTGAATCCTGAACATGCATGGTGTATGTAAGTCCTGGAAATGAAAAAGGATTATCTCCTGATTTGATTAATTCTTTCATCTTATCATTATAAACACTATAATGTTTCTTGAAAACCTCTGTTACCCTTATCCCCATGGGGGTATCAACATAAACCTTTATCTTGGGTATTAGGTTTTTCTCAACTAGTTCGTTAATATCATAAAGAAGCTCCTGTGTTCTCTCAACTGCAAAAGAAGGAATTATAACCTTACCATGCTTATCATATGTTTTTAGTATTATATCAAGAAGTTTTTGTTTTCTTTTTCTTATTGGAGGATGCAGCCTATCCCCATATGTTGATTCAATAAACACATAGTCTGCCTTATTAAGGTGCACTGTATCTTTTATTATGGGGGTATTGCTTTGACCAAGGTCGCCTGAAAAAACAATTGTTGTTTCTTTTCCGCTCTCGTTGATTTTTAGTTCTATTATTGCAGAGCCGAGTATATGTCCTGCATCATAGAAAGTTGCATTGATTTCTTCGCATGGCTGAAAACTCTTTTCATAATCTACTGTCCTGAAAAGATTCATTGCCTTTTCAACATCTTCCTCGTTATATATTGGCTCACGAGGAGGCAGTCCGATTCTTTGTCTTTTCTTGTTTTCAAACTCAATATCATATCTGTTAATCTTTGCAGAATCAAGCATGATTATCCTTGCTATGTCTTTTGTTGCAGAAGTGCAGTAAATTTCTCCCTTAAAGCCTTCCTTAACAAGCTTTGGGATTTTTCCGCAATGATCAAGATGTGCATGTGTAAGAAAAAGTGCTGAATATAATTTCGCATTAAAAGGGAGTTTATCATAGTTAATTTTCATCAGTTTCTTGCTTCCCTGAAACATCCCGCAGTCAACTAATATCTTTTTTTTCCCAGTAACCAGGCTGTAGCATGAGCCAGTAACTGTTTTGGCAGCCCCAAAAAGTTTTATTTTCATATAATATTTTTTAAAAGAGGTAGTATTTATTTGTTTTCTTTGTTGTAATACATTTCATAAATATTTTTAAACATTGAATTAAAATCGTTGTATTATGGAAAGGGGTAAACTAAGGATTCTTGCATGCAGCTCAGGAAAGTCATTTGCTGAAAAAATTCAGAAAAAAATTCAGGAGAAACTTTCTAACGGAAACCAGCTTAAGCTTGTGGAAACAGAAGAGGTAAAATTTGCAAATACTGAAATAAAAGAGGTTATTGGTGAAAGCCTGAGAGAATGTGATGTGTATATTTTTCAGGATGTTTCTAATTCT
>CAZXME010000099.1:0-2191 GCA_964641515.1 uncultured Methanosarcinales archaeon
TTGAATTTCTTTCTGCCCATAAAAGGGTTTGTTCTAAAATTCTTGCTTCCTCTTTCCCCTGAATATCAATCAGATCTCCATTCTTTATAATTAGGGTTATTGGATTTTTTATTATAGTGGTGCTGTATCTATTTCTTGAGCTTCCGTCAATAACAACCTTTCCATTAACTGACTTCTTCTTTGGTGGGAAATAAACCTCTCCTGCAGGGAGGTTACCTCCAGAACCAGGCTTTGTATAATTGCCATCTGCAGATTTAATATTTGCAACATCAATTTTCATATGCAGGTCTGTTCCAGCTTTTGTCCTTACATGCAAGTCTGTTCCCTTTTCAATAACTGCCTTAAGTTTCCTGTGTGTCTTTTGTATTTCCAGATAATCTATGTTAATAGTTCTTATCAAATCCTTAAAATCAATTGTGTTTATATACCCTAAGCTTGGAGTTGTTGCAAACTTCATGTTTTTCTGTTTGCACAGGCGCCTGTAGCTTTTTGTAATCCCTCTTAATGAGCCAAGCCTGTTAGACAGGGCAAGAATAACAATGCTTTTTTCACCAAGATAATTAATTGCATCAACAATGCTTTTGTCTGCTAAATCCCCTCTTAATTTTGGTATCTGAAAAAAAAGCCTCGGGTGCAATCCAAGTTTTTTTGCTGCAAAATAATAAGAGCCAGCAAGCATAGCTGCTGCATGCTTTCTTTCATAACCTGTATCACCAATTATTAATATGCTTTCATTCTTTGCTTTAAGGCAGTTTTTGAAAACTCTTTTAAGATAATTAGAAGAAGTTTTGCAGGTGTCTAACAAGCTCTTTTTTTCAAGCCAATCAATGCAAGCCCTTGAATCCAATTTAACACCTCAAAGAATAATTTATTTAATTTGTTTTTAAATCTTTTGTTTAAAAATTTTCGATAATTAAAAATTTAAAACGAAATCTTTAAATAGTCTATCAAGAATATAGGGTTAAGATGAAAGAAATAAAAATTTTTGGAGATATGAACGAACTCTTTCTAGATATATTCTTATTAACAACACGCCAGTAATTTTCATTATTAACAACAAAGCTTAAATACTATTTTATTGTTTTATGGTTTTATTAAAGAATATTAAATAAAATAATGATCATGGAGGATATTCAAATGATAAAAATAAAATTTCCAGATGGCTCAAAAAAAGAATATAAAAAAGGAATAAGTGTGATAGAAGTAGCAGAAAGTATAGGAAAAAGGCTTGCAGATGATGCAATTGCAGCAAAGCTCAACAATGAGCTTGTTGATCTTAACACAAAAATAGATAAGGACTCAAATCTAAAGATAATAACATTTAAGGATGATGAGGGCAAACTAGTTTTTAGGCATTCTAGTTCGCACTTGATGGCCCAGGCAATAAAAAACCTTTACCCTAATGTTAAGTTTGCCATCGGACCAGCAGTAGATGAGGGTTTTTACTATGACATTGACTTAGACAAAAAACTGACACCAGAAGACCTTGTTAAAATAGAGCAGGAAATGAAAAAGATAGTTGATGAGGACATAAAGATAGAAAGAGATGAAGTATCAAAAGAAGAGGCACTAAAGCTTTTCAATGACAATCCATACAAACAAGAGTTAATAAAAGAGATTAAGGATGAAAAAATAAGCATATACAAACAAGGTAATTTCATAGACTTCTGCCGTGGACCTCATGTTCCTTCAACAGCAAAACTAAAGGCATTCAAACTAACAAAGCTTGCAGGAGCTTATTGGAGGGGAGATGCAAAAAACAAGCAGCTGCAGAGGGTTTATGGAATTTCATTCCCAGACAAAAAACAGCTAAACGCATACCTAACTTTATTAGAAGAAGCAGAAAAAAGGGACCATAGAAAACTTGGAAAAGAGCTTAATTTATTCAGCATGCATGACGAAGGCCCTGGTTTTCCATTTTTTCACCCAAAGGGAACTGTTATAGTAAATATTCTGAAAGACTTCTGGAGAAAAGAGCACACAAAAGCTGGTTATACTGAAGTTATAACACCAATGATATTAAACAGGAAATTATGGGAACAGAGCGGCCACTGGGACCATTACAAGGAAAATATGTATTTCACAAAGATAGATGACCAGGATTATGCAATAAAACCAATGAATTGCCCAGGAGGGATATTAATCTACAAGACAAAATTAAGATCCTATAGGGAGCTTCCAATGAGAATGG
>CAZXME010000100.1:0-2173 GCA_964641515.1 uncultured Methanosarcinales archaeon
TCAATCATTCAAGCCTTTGGAGCTTGAGACCGCGGTTCGAATCCGCGCAGGGCTATTCTACGAAACCTTTTTAAATGATGCCTGTTTCTTTCTTTACATCAAGAGATAATCCGGTCAAGGCTGGGTTATACTGGAGACAAAATACTTTTTCTTTGTCTCTTAGGAGGAAAACAAAATGTCAAGAATGTATTCAGGAAGAAGAGGGAAGGCTGGCTCAACAAAACCATCAAAACCAACAAAGCTGAGCTGGATAAGATACAAACCAAAAGAGATAGAATTGTTAGTAGCAAAGATGGCAAAAGATGGAAAAACATCAAGCCAGATTGGCTTATTCTTAAGAGATGTCTATGGAATACCTGATATAAAACAGATTAGCGGAAAGAGCATAACAGCAATACTAAAAGAAAAAAATCTTTTGTCAAAAATACCAGAAGATTTAATGGCTTTGATAAAAAGAAGCATTGCATTAAGAAAACATCTTGAATCAAACAAACATGATATGCCTGCAAAAAGAGGTCTTGAATTAACTGAGGCTAAAATAAGAAAACTGGTTAAATACTACAAAAAAACGAAGAAGCTTGAAAAAGACTGGAAGTATGATCCTGATAAGATAAAACTTCTTGTAGAGTAATTGTGATAAAATTGGATAAATATGAAAGATTTAAAGAGTCTATAAAGCAGGCAGCTGAAAGATTCAGGAAACTAGATAAAAAAGAAAAGATAAGAATTGTCTCTCACCTTGATTCTGATGGCATTAGTGCCTGTTCTATACTAATTAATGCTTTAAACCTTGAAAACAGAAAATATTCTGTTTCCATTGTCCAGCAGTTGAATAGCAAGGTTATCTCAGAAATCTCAGGGGAGAATTACAGCTGCTTTTTCTTTACTGATATTGGTTCTGGAAAATTAAATGACATAAGAAGTTTGCTTGCTGGCAAAAATGTTTTTATTCTTGACCACCACAATCCAGAAGATGTTGATATTGATGATAACATTGTTCATGTTAACCCACATTTATTTGGGATTGATGGAACAAGAGAAATATCAGGAGCAGGTGTTGTTTACTTCTTTGCAAAATATCTTAACAGGAAAAATGAAAATATGGCTCATATTGCAATTATTGGTGCAATAGGCGATGTACAGGAAAACAATGGTTTTTCAAGGCTTAATAATGAGATTCTCGAGACTGCCAAGGCAAAAGCAAAGATAAAAACAATTAGGGGGTTAAAAGTTTTTGGAGCACAGACGAAACCCTTGTATAAAATATTACAATATTGTACAGATCCTTATATACCAGATGTTACAGGTTCTGAGAGCAATGCAATCCAGTTTTTGCAACAGTTAGGAATAGACCCCAAACAAGGGAACAAATGGAAAAAACTTGTTCATCTTACAAAGGATGAGATTAAAAAACTGTCTGCTGGCATAATAATGAAGAGACTGAATGAGGAAAATCCAGAGGATATTTTCGGTCAGGTCTATATTCTGCGTGATGAGGAAAAAGAATCTCCATTAAGGGATGCAAAGGAGTTTTCCACATTATTGAATGCATGTGGTAGGCTTAACAAGGCATCACTTGGAATAGGGGCATGCCTGAATGATGAAAAAATAAAAAAGAAAGCAATAGCTAACTTATCAAAATATAAGAGAGAGATTGTTAAAACAATGAAATGGTATGAGGAGAACAAAGATTCTGAAGATATAATAAAAAAACAAGGCATGGTTATAATAAATGCTAAAGACAATATAAGGGCCAGTATGATAGGAACCCTTGCTTCAATTATTTCTTCATCAAATAGTTTTGATAAAACCACACTTATAATGTCTATGGCTAGATTATTAAATGGAAAAACAAAAGTAAGCTTAAGAGTATCTGACAGAAAGGCAGATGTCGATCTTTTTAGAATAATCTCAGATATTGCTGAGAAGGTTGATGGAGAGGCAGGAGGTCACTTAAGAGCAGCTGGAGCAGTAATCCCCGAAGAAAAAGAACAGGAGTTTATTAAGGAAGCAGGAAATAGTTTTGCTAAACTTCAGCAAGAAATTGTTAAGATTACTCCCTAAATTCAATATCATCAACAATTCCATCAGAATTAAGGTCTATTCCTTCTACAACCCTTGCTTTTATGTTTTTGTTATGTATATTGCCCTTTGCTATTTCCTTGAAATATTT
>CAZXME010000101.1:0-2118 GCA_964641515.1 uncultured Methanosarcinales archaeon
GAGTTAAGTCATCACAGATATTTGGGTCTGGAACAAAGGTTTCAGACAGAAAGAAGCAAGAGATTGAAACAGAGTTGGGGATAGAGTTTGTTGACTGAAAATGAATTTTAACTCTTTAATATTTAAATTTAAAAGTTTTGTTGTTGAATGCAAGAGGGTATTCAGGGTAACAAAAAAGCCATCTAATATTGAGTTCAAGACTATTGTCAAGGCCTCTGGGTTTGGAATGATAGTTATGGGATTAATTGGGTTTATGATACATATGGTAAAACAATTATTCTTTTAAGGTGTTTTAAGTGGAAGAAAAATCAAATATATTTATTTTAAGAACAACTGCAAACAGGGAAGAGCAGGTAATGGATTTTGTTACAAGCAATGCTACAAAAAAAGGCATGAATGTTTATTCTGTAATAAGACCACATGGTATGAGGGGTTATATATTTGTTGAGGCAAAAAGCAGGGAAGAAGCAGAGCAGGCAGCATTTAATGTACCATATGCCAGAGGAATCCTACCAAAAAAAGTAGAGTATAAGGAAATAGAGCACATGCTTGAGGAATCAAAGAAAGTAGAGATGAATATAAAGAAGAATGATATTGTTGAGGTGATATCCGGCCCTTTCAAAAGGGAAAATGCCAAGGTTACAAGGATAGACAGGGCAAAGGAAGATGTTGTTATCGAGCTCCTGGAAGCAGCAGTTCCAATCCCAATAACAGTTAAAATGGATACAATTAAGGTAGTGAGACGTGAGGGGGAAGAAGAAAAGCAAGACTGATTTCTTTATCATAAGCTTTATATATAATTAATAAGTTCCAATTCTTAAAATGGGAAAACAAACAGTTGAAGCATTGATTGAAGGCGGAAAGGCAACAGCAGCACCGCCATTAGGACCTGCCTTAGGTCCATTAGGCGTAAATATAGGCCAGATAATAGCTGATATAAATAAAAAAACAGCTGATTTTAAGAAAATGCAGGTTCCTGTCAAGATTATAGTAGATGAAGACACAAAAGAATACAAAATCAGTGTTGGAACACCGCCATGCTCATCACTCATTATAAAAGAAGCTGGCATTGAAAAAGGGAGTTCAAGCCCAAAAACAGATAAGGTTGCTGACTTAAAAATAGAGCAGATAATCAAGATTGCAAAGATGAAAGAGGACTCTTTACTGGGGAAAACATTAAAGCAAAAAATAAAAGAAGTTGTTGGAACATGCCGCTCAATGGGAATTCTTGTAGAGGGAAAGCCCTCTGTTGATGCAGTAAAAGAGATCAATGAAGGAAAGTTTGACAAGGAAATTAAGGAAGAAAAGACTGAAATTTCAGCAGAAGAGCTAAAAGAGCTTGAGGAAGAGAAAAAGAAATTAGCAAAGGAAATGGAAGAAAGGCGTGAGGAATTCTTAACTAGTGCAAAGGAGATAATCTCTAAGATGGAAGGTAAGGAAAGAGGGATGATAAAAGCTAAGCTTGTAGAAGCAGAAATACCAGCTGTTATAATAGAAGAATTACTTCCAGCTGAGGCAAAGCCAGGAGAAGAAGCAAAGCCTGGTGCAGAGAAAGCTCCGAAAGAAGAGGCTAAACCTGAGAAGTAGTTTAATCCTTAAAAATAAATAGTTTTAAATATAAGTTTGTGCTTATGAGGTTAAAAGGGGTGGTTTTAGATGGCTGTAAATTCAAAAAAAGATGCATTAAAAGCCTTGTCTGATGTTAATCCTAAACATAATTTCTGGGTTTGTGACGGTAGTATTCTAAGAAATATGAAAGAAATTCCTTCTGCACTTAAAAATATGAAGAAAAATATCTTTCAATTCCATGTCAATAAGGAAAAGAATGATTTTGCCAACTGGATTAATGACATAATAAAAGATACAAAGCTTGCAAAGGAGCTTTATAAGATAAAAGACAAGAAAAAAAATATTTCAAAAATCACACAGAGAATTAATTGGCTTAAGAAAAAAGCTAAATAATCCTAATGTTAGTTAAGTGAAATTGCCATTCATCTGTATACATAAAAAGGTTTATATACCTCTAATTTTTATTAAGTTGTTATGAATGAAAATAATTCAGAAAACTTGGAAAAAATATTTGAATTTCTACATAAAATTGAAAATCTTAAATCTACC
>CAZXME010000102.1:0-2090 GCA_964641515.1 uncultured Methanosarcinales archaeon
GATTTGGGAATGTAAAAGCATGCTTTCCATCAACAACACTAATAAGATCAAGTCGATTATCATAAAAGTTTTTAAGAATAAGGTTTTTCTTTGGAATTTTTTTTTGTTCTTGCTCTTTTCTATTTATATCTTTTTTTTTGAAAACTTTGGATATAACTCTTTTGGCTGTATATTTTGGTCCATGTTCATCCAGACATTTTTTGAATATGGTTAAAGAATTGTTATGTTTAAGTCTTTTTTGACGATGCTCCGCCCATGAATTGTAGGCTTTTCTTACCGCTCCTTCTAGTTCTTCTGGACTTAACTCCCTTGTTTTAATAACACTTTTAAAGTTCCCATCATAATCCGACCATTTTTTTGAAATAAGCATACCTTTTTTATTAAGCTCATTATAATACTTTGTTCCTGGGAAAGGGGTTGTTATTGAAAACTGCACTGATTCTGGATTCATCCTTAAAGCAAAATCTATTGTTTTTTGTATTGTTTCATGTGTTTCTCCTGGCAGGCCAAACATAAATGTAAGATGTGTCTTTATTCCAATTTTGTTTGTATATCTTATCATCTCTTCTGCTTTTTTTAAGTTAAGGTCTTTGTTTGCATTATCAACGAGTTTCTGTACTGCTGACTCAACCCCATATTTTACAGCATAAAGCCCAGCTGATTTCATTTCATCAAGAAGCTCTTTATCCATTAAGTCAGCTCTTGCCATTATTGCCCAAGGAATGTTTAACTTTCGTTTTTTTATCTCATTACATATTTTGAACATTCTTTTTCTTCCTATATTAAATGTGTCATCATCAAAATAAACTGATTTAAAGCCCTTTTTTCTTACTAAGAATTCCATTTCATCAACAACATCAATAGGATTTCTTGTCCTATAATTGCTTCCGTGATACATTATCTGTGGCCAAGCACAAAATATGCAATGATATGGACAACCCCTAGAAGCAAGCATCTGGACACTTGGCTGAGGTATTCCACCTGGACAATCATTGTATTTGTGTGTTGGCAGTTGCTCTCTTAATGGCCAAGGCAGCTTGTTTATATTTTGTAATGACCTTTTTTTGTTTATTATAACCTTGCCTTTATCCCTATAAATCAATCCAAGAACCTTGCTTAGGTTATCTTTATTTTTAAGGCAGTTAACAAGTCCTAATAGCGTAAATTCATATCCACCAACAAGCACAAAATCAATAAACCTATTTTTTTCTAGAAATTTTTGGTTTCTTATGTTCATATCTAATCCAGTAAGGGCAATCTTTACAGAGTTATCAAATTCTTTAATCTTTCTTGCCAATTCTAAGTCTATCTTTAAAGAGGGTGTTGATACCTCAAGCAAGACAATATTTGGCTTGTAATCCTTTATTTTATCTAAGAAGTTAGTATTACTCATGCTTTCTGCAATAGCATCTATAAGCAAAACATTAATATTATTCTTTTTTAGAAGGGCTGCAGCATAAGCTAGGAAGAATGGGAAAGGCATATAATCCTCTTCTTCTGTTATTTTTAGGTGGGGCCACCTGCTTCCAGCCCTAACTCCTTTCTTTCCATTTACATTCCACGGCGGATTAGCCAACAAAACTTTCATTTATAAATAAGACCCCCAAATATATTAAAAATATTACTATCAAAATGTTTAAATAGATTTGTGTTCTGTTGGCAATACAAAGGGGGTAATAAGTTAAAGTAAGATAAATAAAGATGAAAATAGCAATAATCTTTCCACCATACAACCACAAGAAATTTTCTGAGAATTTAGAGGTAGTTGATGAAGAATATAGTGATTATTTTTATAAGGGAATAGGATCTTATGTAGGTTTTATGTTTGGGCATAATTTAACAAGATCTAATGAAGAATGTGACAAGCTCAGTAATAACAGCATTTACTGCTCTTAGGGGTTACATGAATATTTTAATGAAACTATCTACAGTTAATTATAGAAAAGCAAAATATTAAATAACTACTAAATTAATATTTATAATAAGAGAGAGATTATTTTATGAAAATTAAAATTAAGAAAAATTTTTACATATATTTGCTTCTTTTTTTATTAATTATAGTTTCAATTATTGTTAATTTAAATTGGATA
>CAZXME010000103.1:0-2061 GCA_964641515.1 uncultured Methanosarcinales archaeon
TTCTTCTGCTTCTTCTTTGGCTTTTTCAGCTTCCTCTTCTTTTTTTAATCTTGCTTCTTCTAACTTCTTTAGCTCTTCCTCATTAATATCTGCAAAATCCTTGAATCTTTCCTTTATATCTTTCTTATTCTTAAGGTCAAAGTACTCAAAGAACTTTTGTGAGAGCTTGAGCATGTAGCTTCTTCCATGCCTTTGCTTTATCAGAAAGCCAGAATCAACTAGTTCTTTTATATGATCATATGCCTTGTTTGTTCTTGCCTTTATAACATCTGACTGTAGTATTGGGGCTTTCCACGCAATAACAGCCAAGGTCTCAATTGTTGTCTTACTTAATTCTGTATGGGGATTTATCTGTTGAACCAAATCCATGTAAGCTTCCCTTACTGCAAACTTCCAGAAATTCCCCTCTTCAGATATCATAAGGCTGGAATCCTTTTCATCATAATCTTTTTTTAATTCCTTTAACGCCTTTTTTAAAGAGTTTACATCTGTTCTGCATAATCTGGATATTTCATTAACTTCAATTTTATTGCCAGCTGCAAAAAGCACTGCTTCTGCTTGTTTTTTTAAGTCATGCATTTTATTTGTTTATGCTATAAATCTCTTCTTTAAGATTAATTATTTTTTCATTTACCATTGAATCAAGCAATGGCTTCAAATCCTTTTCATTTATGCCGCTGCTCTTTGAAAGCTGCTCAAATGGCATATTCCTAATGCTAAGCAATATCATAACTGTGTTCTTCAGCATATTCAGCATATTCTGTTTCAATGCCCTTTTTTCAGCATTGATTTGAACTAGTTTAAGGTTCATTTGGTGAAGCTTTGCCAGCAGGTCATTTATTAGCCCTGCAAATTTATTTGAATCAAAACTTAGTTTTTCTGGGTCTAATATTTCAATAGAAGAAGGCATAAAGTCAAAGCAAAACTCAATTAAAGCCTGCATATTATTAAATAAGATTCCAAGTTCTGCAAATGTGTTAAACATTTCTTCTTGTTTTTCTGCATCAAATGTCTTTTCTTCAACTAATTCTATATCTTTTTCTTCTTTTATTTTTTCAACAACAACTTTTAATGCCTTTTCAATATGTTCTTTTGGTTTTCCAACTATTTCTATTATAATCCTTGTAAGAATCTTTCCCTCATTTATCTTTCCTTTTATTTCTTTTTTCTCTTCTTCGCTGACCATAACAAACTAAAAAACTTAAGAGCTTTAAAAAAGTTTCTATCATCTTTTCCAAATAAACAGGACATTCAACAGAACAGATAGCCCCAAAAAGATGTATTTTGCAAGGTTGCTGGCCTTTTTTGAGGTTGAGATGTAAACTGTTTCAGATTGCATTTCATTATCTATTAGGCTTAATGGGTCGCAGCTGCATTCTGTTATTGTTTTTTCAACTGTTTCATTTAACTCAAAGTTTGAGAGCCCCTGCTCATTTTTCTCTTCTTTTGTTCCGATTGATTTGATAACCCATATATCTTCTGTAAGTTCTTTTTCTGTTTTCTGGCCTTCCAGAAGAAGTTTAACCTTAAACTTATAACTTCCTGGCTCTGCATCAATAATATTATTTTTCAGCTCAACTGTTTTATTTCCATTAGCCTGAATTAAAATTTCTTGTAGGTTATCTTCTCTTTCACCAGAGTAGCATTTGCTTCCTCGGTAAACATAGCTCCATATTTTTAGCTTTGTTTCATCTTTTGTTTTGATTAATACTTTTGTTGTAAATTCATTGTTATTTTCAGCTGTTAAAGGGGTTGAAATAATTTCATAAGAAAATTTTGAATTTGTTTCTGAGGTTATTTCGCTGGAAGATTTTGTTTCTTCTGGACAAAAGGAATCTGAATTGCCTTTAACCATAAATTCTTTTTTTTCTTTTATGTCTAATCCATCAACAACAAGATAATGCCTGCCTTCATCAAGCTTATTATTGCAATTCAGCTTTAGCTGTACGGGAATTGTTAATAAATTATCAGAGAACTTTTTTGTTATGGTTAGTTTTGATGTTTCTGTGCTTATTTTACTTCCTTTTTGGCTCTCAGCCCATATGCTTATTACATTTTTTG
>CAZXME010000104.1:0-2057 GCA_964641515.1 uncultured Methanosarcinales archaeon
TAGAAAAAAACAATAATTGCCATAAACAAAAATGCAAATAATATTGCAGTAAAGACCTCTTTAAAAAAACTTTTTCCAAGAGATGAGCCCATTTCCTCAACATTATAGTCAAGCTCACCAAATTTTGTTTTTAGGCTGTTTAATAATTCCTTTGATTCTATGTCTGAGCTGCTTATTGTAGCCCCTGTTTTTTCACCTAATTTTGTTAATGTCCTTACAGAGATATCTGATTCTGGAAATTCAGATGATAAATATATTTTTAGATTATCAGCATCAATGTCTTTAGATGGAATTGTTATTGTAATGCCTCCTTTTAGGGATATATCTTTTTCTACAAAGTCACCTGTTGCTGCATACTTATAGGATATGAGTCCAATAGAAAGTATAAGTATGAAAATAGGAATAATCAATAGCTTCTTATAATTCTTATCATACCATTCCAATAGCCTGGAAATCTGCTTATTTTTAGCAAACCTGCCCCCATTATTATCCTCTTCTGACATAAAAATAGGGGAAAAAAGCTTTATTAATAAATGTTTTGGAAAAACCAAAACCAAAATGTACTAATTAATTAGTGATAGACTAGTAGTAACAAAATAGAAAAATTTATAAAACTTGCCCCATACTACATACAATTATGATAAAATACGGAAAAAATAGGGTATATATAAAAAATTTAATTGAACTTAATACACATTATAGAAGAGATAGTAAATTTAAAATGCCAAATCTTTCAAATCTTAGAGATAAATTCAATAATAAAGTAAAAGAAAATGGAAACAATCTTTACAATGGGTTAGGGAATCTCCTTACAACAGAGATTGCTAAAAGAGAAAAGGAAAAAATAATATTTTTAAGCCTTTTTATCCCTGCTGTTTTGTTTAATTTCCTTAATTATTATGGGGCACAATCCAATCAAATTCAAAAAGAAATCCAGAAACCGAAGGTTGTTTATTCAAATTCGATTGGGGATTTAATTTTGAAAACAAAAAACAAGGCATTATTAGTACAGCAAAAATTTACAAGAGAAGATGATATTGATTTAATGGGAAGTGAATTAAGTAAAAGGAACTTTAGTGTTGAATTTATCCAACCAAAGGATGCTACAAAAGAAAACTTACTTGATAAGATTGACAAATTAGCAAAAGAAAGCTGTGATAAATCGAACACAATTTTGTATTTTGCAAACCATGGCAGCATTAAAACCAAATCTTTTAATAATGGAATTGAATACAAAACAAAAATACAGGGAATTTCTTTAAATAAAGATTCTACATGTTTTAATGAGGGTGATGATTTTGTAATTTTGTCCCCGTCAGAGTTTTATAAAAAAATATCAAATATCAAGGGCAAAAAAGCAGTAATAGTTGATACCTGCTTTAGCGGTGCTTTTACAGAGTATTTTAAACACTTGATTAAACCAGATAATTATATTGAATGGAAGTTTAATAATGAGATATATGGGCAATCATTTGAAAATCTAGAAAACTGTCTTGTGATTGCTTCATGTCCTGATCTTCATGTTTCAAGAATATCAAAAAAGTACATAGAAGAAAAAGAAATTAGTGCTTTGATGAATGGTTTATACAATTTATTAAATTCAAGTCAAGGAAAAATAAACTTATCAAAAGGAAAGATTGTCTGCGGCAATGATTTAGACATGGCTAGTTTAGATAATGTTAATGAAGCACGCAGGTTATTAGGAGAAAATTATCCATTAAGTTATGAAATGCAAAGAATATCTGATATAGATTTTATATTACCTCAGAATGTTGGTAATCTAAACAAATATTTTTTATATAACTGCTTATGATTTCAACATGAATTTATTACGAAGTTTGAGTCTGTGGTTACATTCATGCCAAGCCTTATGAGGCCGCCCTCATCGCCCTTCTTTAGAATATGGGTAGTGTGCATCTCACATCCTTTAAGTTTTCTGAGCATCTCAACAGCATGAGCAGCCATTGGGTTTGTTGAAGAGCTTATTGCAAGGGCTATCATTGTTTCTTCAACATTAAGGTTTTCTGAAACTCTGTTGAGTATATCTTTTTTCAGGA
>CAZXME010000105.1:0-2037 GCA_964641515.1 uncultured Methanosarcinales archaeon
GCTGCTTCAACATGCTCTTTTCCTGTTTTAAGATTATGCTCAAGGAAAACATCTTTTCCTTCTCTCTTTTCTATCACATCATGGGCTGCTATATCTATTGAAACAGCATCGCTACTCATCATAAAACCATTGTCTTTTGCTATAATTCCTCTAGAATCTTTTCCGCAGTCACACCACATTGTTATTTTCTTAAGAACAGAAACATAATAAAACTTCTTAAATTTTGACTGTGCTAAAGCAGCACCTTCTCCAAGGAGAATATCAAAATTTGCTATCTTTGGCTTGAAAACATTGTTTGGACATGCGATTATACATCTTGAGCACCCTGCACACTTGCCAGTAATTTCTGCTTTTTCTTTTATTTCTATTGAATCAAACGGGCATGCAGCTGCACATAAACCGCAAGCAGTACATTCTCCAACCATAACTGGTTCTCCTCCAGAATGTATCTTTTCTTTTGATTCTCTTGAAAGAGCACCCATTCCAAGGTTTTTAACTGCTCCGCCGAAGCCACAGCAAAGATGTCCTTTAAAATGGCTTACAACCAAAACTGCGTCTGCTTCTGCAAGATCCTTGCACACTTCATGTTTTTTGATGTATTTTCCCTCTACTTCAATAGAATCATTGCTTATTCTTACTTCGCCAAGTTCTTCCCATCCCTGTTCTTTTGCTGATTTTTTATAACCTTCAACAGTATTTCTTGGACTATCGTATTTAACTGGAGAATCAAAAAGAAAAAACTCAAGTCCAATCTCTTTTAAAAGTTCTGTTATTGGTTTTATATCTTCAGGAACAAAAGTTGTTTTATTGCCAGGCTCTCCAAAATGCATTTTTAAAGCTATTTTTTTGCATCCTTCAAATCTATCTTTTAATTCTACTTTTAATTTATCTAAAAACTTCTTTTCATCTTCTGTATTATAAACATCTGACATATTTCCACCTCATTATCTTAAATGGACAGACCGGGATTTGAACCCGGGGCCTCGCCCTAGCCAAGGGCGCATTCTACCGGACTGAACTACCTGCCCATATAATAAAAGAAATTAGAGTAATATAAAAAGATTATGAAAAAAGAAAAAGTTTATTATTTAACAGCCAGTTTTATGTCTCCGTCCTGAATTGTTTTTCTTCCCGAGTGCTGTGCAATCTTTGCTGCTCTTGTTGAAATCTCCTCTGCAATGTCTGTTATAACATCAGCAAATGCATCAATAGCTTCTGCAGAAACTCTTTTTGCGCCTGAATTAAGCAATATTCTTGCAAATGGGGCCTTTGGTATTATGCTTATGTTTCTTGCCATTATAATTACCTCTTTGATTTATTGGAAAACGTAAAACTCATCTTGTTTATATAGGTTTCGCTTAATTTAAATTATACTTAAATGTTCAAAAGTTTAAAATAGAAATTCTTTTAATATTTTAAGATTTATCAAAAGATATTATGGGTTAATTTCAATTAATATGAGGATCAAGAATATGATTTTTTAACTTTTTTTGTTGATTATCTCCTGCATTAAGTCTCCATATTTTTTATTTTCAATTTCACTGTCAGGAGAAATCATTTTCAATAATTCTAAACATTCTTTTTTTACTTTTTCTTTTTCATCGTATGAATCAGTCATTTTTTCGATTTCAACAAAAAAACCAAGTTTTTCAACTTCATCTAAATCAATAGAAAAATCTTTGTATTTGTAAGATTGTCTTTTTTTATCTACTGTGAATGCTTCTGTAAATCCAAGCTTTTTAAGGAAATCAAGTCCAAGTTCAACATTAACAATTTCTGATTTAAATTCCATCCCAGCTCCGCTCTTTCTATTGATTTCTTTAAATTCAAGAACACAGCTCCCATTTACAGATCTAATTCTTGGAACAATGCCCCCTTCTATAATCATATTATTTTCATCAAGAAATTTAGGATGCCCAAATATTTTATCTATCTGGTGAATAGATTTAGAAGGTTCAGCACCAATGCTCTCTAATTTATTTTTAATTTCATTAAAATCTTTAACTTTTGCTCTAATCTCAATCTCAATCATATTAA
>CAZXME010000106.1:0-1984 GCA_964641515.1 uncultured Methanosarcinales archaeon
AAGGAAGAATTTAGGAAATTATAGGCTATGGTGTAAACTTACTAAACAATATTATATTGTAAGTGATAACACTATAACTTAAGCTAAATCTTTATTGCTTAAGGATATAATCTGGAACAAGAATTATATTTTTTCCTTTTTTCTTGTAGTAGTTTATTGTTTCTTTCATATCATTATCGAGTTTTGCTATATCCGACAAATCATAGGGCTTGAAAACTTCCCAGGCCTCACTTATAGGATACTTTATAAAAACAGTTTCTTTTTGTTGAACTTCTGAATTAAGCATCTTTCTTGTGTAATTTATGTAATCAGACATATAATCCCAGATTACTTTATTTTGGTAAAAAAATGATGGAGGATAATCATTATATTGAATATCTCCTTCTGTTGTGTAAAAAAATGCATGAAGGACAATTATATCAACCCCATTATCATAAAGCCATTCAGAAGTTTTTAAAACTTCATTATAACTTAAATTCCATCCATAGCCTGCAAAAGTCTCTGTTAGTGAATAAGGTTTTCCATAAATGAATTCTGCAGATGAAACAAGTATGGGTGTTATCTTCTCTTCATCAAATTTGTTTATATCATCTGCGCCAGGTATATCAAAATATTTAATTGGTGTGAAAAAATCTCCCTGAAAAAGAATTATCTGAGATAAATCTTCTTCAATAAGAACATGTCCTGAAAAAAGAACATTGTGATCTCTTGTCCATTTTCTTATTATTTCAAAGTAGTTCTTAGAATAAATTGTGTTTCTTACCTCAAAATAATCTTTTCTTACTTTTCTTGATATATTGCTGTTGCCTTCTTCCCAAATAAAATAAATATAATCAGTTATATTATATCCTTTTATTTCATAAAAATCATTTTCAAAATCATCTGTCCATGGTATCGAGCCAATGTCATATTCTTCGTAAACATTTGAATAGAATCCTGGCTCATCTGTAAAGAATCCAACTATTGTGTCTTGAAAATAATCGCTAAATCTTTTATAATATTCTTCATGAGTTAATTTTATGAAAGTTTTTGTTGTTTCGCTGTCAAGCAAATCAACATAATAATTTTGTTTGTACTCTGTTCTAAAGTGGCCAAAATCTTGATAAAAAACATATATTGAATTATTGAGGTATAAATCTTCAAAAAAACAACTGTTTTCAATGCAATAATCATTTTTCACATTTTTTTTGCTGTCTTTTTCATAAATGATTACTGAAACAATTTTTTTCACATTGAATTTTTCATTTGTTTTTAAACTAAAGTAGCTTTTATTAACTTTTTCCATTTTGAGGTTCTTTGCAATAAGATGAGGCTTTTTTTCTAAAACCTTCCCTCCAGCTGTACCGCTGGGCCAGTCAAACTCATCATATATCCAAACTTTCATATTATTTTTCTTAAGTTCTTCAAGCGCAAAACCAACCAGTTCAAACCATTCTTCAGAAAGGTATTCTTGTTCAAGCCCTGATCTTGCATGTATCATCAATTCATTTATACCTACATCTTTAATAAGCTTAATTTGATTTTTTATTTCTTTTTTTGTCATGTTGCCATTCCAGAACCAGAAGGGTATTATAGAAGAAGGAGTATAATTCAATGAATCAATAAAAGTTTTGCTCTCCATTGATTCATCTTTAAAGTTTATTTCTTTGTTTATTAAGTAATCATTATAAATTTTTCTATTGCTCAGTATGTTGTATATTGACACAAAAAGCAAGACGAATAGAATTACCAAAATAATATTCCATATCTTTATAATTCTCATTTTAATATGCCAGGATTAGGATTTGAACCTATGGGTTATGGACCCATCGGGCACTCCTGACTGCCCCACCCTGCTGTAGTAAATGGATTTTTATACTTGTTTATAAGCTTTTTGCATGGTTAACGAGTAATTTATTAGAGCTCATAACCATTTTTTAATAAAGGAATGTATAAATAGTTGGTGTCTATAAAATAGACAAAAGGGGTAAATATATTAAAGATG
>CAZXME010000107.1:0-1964 GCA_964641515.1 uncultured Methanosarcinales archaeon
GGTTAAAATGCCAAAAGAATTCAAGATTGCAAAGGGAGTAAAAGACTGGTATGGAGAAAATGCTATACTTAGGAATGAAATAAAAGATACTCTAAGAAGAGTTTTTGAGAGGTACGGCTATAATCCACTTGAAACCCCTATGGTTGAAAGGGCAGAAACAATGAAGTTCAAGGGTGGCCAGGAAATCAAGAAAGAGATATTCACTCTTAAAGATCAGGGTAGGAGAGAGCTAGCATTAAGATTTGACCAGACACTGCCATTGGCAAGATTTGTTGCATCAAACAAGGATATTAAATTTCCTTTCAAAAGATATGTAATTGGAGAGGTTTTCAGGGATGGACCGACACAGCCAGAACAGGGCAGGTATAGGGTATTTACACAATGTGATGTTGATATTTTGGGTGTAAAAGATATGATAGCAGAGGCAGAGCTTCTTGCCCTGGCACAGGATTGCTTTAAAGAACTTGGGTTGGGCAGTATTATAATTAAGATTAACAACCGAAAACTGCTTGATGGGATATTGGATTATGCGGCCGTTCCAAATAGCAAGAAAATTGAAACAATAATAATTCTTGATAAGATGGATAAGATTGGCATTGAGGGAGTTAAAAAGGAAATAAAATTGTTATTTCCTAAAGAGACAGTTGATAAGCTAATATCTGCAATAACCAAAGAAAATAACAATAATAAAACTTATAAAAAACTAACAGGAATTATTTCATCAAAAAACGGCAAACAAGGGCTTAATGAAATAAAACAATTGCTGGACTATTCAAAAAGCCTTGGTTTAAATTTTGTTGAGTTTGACCCAAGCCTAGCACGTGGTCTTGATTATTATACTGGAACAACTATTGAAGTATTTCTTAAAGATAAGTCTGTTGTCAAGTCAGCTGTTCTTGCTGGTGGTCGTTATGATAACATGATTGGGGCTTTTATGGGAAGTAAACAGGAAATTCCAGCTGTTGGTTTTTCTTTTGGGCTTGAAAGGATTATGATGATAATTAAAAGCATAAGAAAAAACCTGAAAAAATCAAACACAGAACTTTTTATAATTCCTATTAATACAACAGAACAATGCCTTAAGATTGCAGAAAAAATAAGAAAACAAAAAGTAAATATTGATATTGATCTTAAATCAAGAAAAATGGGTTCATCAATAAACTATGCAGATTCGCTTGGAGTCCCTTATGTAGGAATTATTGGAGAGGACGAATTAAAAGAAAATTCAATTACCATAAAAAATCTAAAGACAAGAGTGCAGAAGAAAATCAAGATTGATGAAGTGTATAAATATTTGAAAGTAAAATAATTATTTGTTTTCGAAAGTTTTATAAATAATTCTAACAACATTTCCTTTATGACAATCTTAGCAGCTGAGTTTAGGATAAAAAACAAAGGAACTTTTAACCTTAAAGGGTTATATGAATACCTGCATTTATGGGTGGTTGAAGAGGGGTATGCAAGCCCTAGTGACCCAGAATTCCCAGAGACCTTTCATAGCCAGCATGAATTTGGAAAAGGAATGAGAGAGCATATTATCTGGTGGAGACTTGAAAAAATCCCTAATAACAGCACATATTACAAATATGAGTTAGATGTTGATTGGCGTACGGTAGCTATTAAAGATGTAGAAGTTGTATACCAAGGAAAAAAATTAAAATTAGCAAATGGCGAACTTCAAATATATGTTTATGCAAGGGTGGTTACTGATTATACTGAGACATGGAGCAAACACTGGCTTCTAAAACATTTTAATAGGCTTTATTGGAAAGTTATTATGAAATCAAATTTTGAAAAGCATAAGCTTGAGCTTTATAGGGAAGCTTACAGGTTGCAGGAAACAATAAAGGACTACTGGAAGCTAATGCCTGGTACTGAGGAGCCAGAGCATGAGGGCGGATTCTGGCCGCAGGAAGGAATCGGCGAATAATTCGAAAGTTTTATATATAAAAGTAGCAATTTTC
>CAZXME010000108.1:0-1953 GCA_964641515.1 uncultured Methanosarcinales archaeon
CCCTTTCTTAAAATTTTCAGAAACTGTTTTTGCAGCACTCTTCAATGGCTTTAAGTTAGGGTTATACTGTGCATCTATTGGTGTTGGAACACATATGATAATAATATCAGACTTCTTCAAAACAGCAGAATCGGTTGTTGCCTCTACATCTTTAAGTTTCTTTAACCTTTCCTCTAGAAATTTATCCTTTATAGGGCTTATTCCCTTGTTAATAAGCTCAACTCTTTCACTGCTTATATCAAGGCCATATGTCTTATAGCCCTTTTCCATGCTTAAGCATAATAAAGGCAGGCCAACATAGCCCAGACCAACAATGCATACTTTCTTGCCTAACATAATCCTTGAGATATTGAAAATGTTTATAAAGTTAATGATTTTTAGTTGTCCGATTTTTGCGGACAGTTCAAGAACATTAAATTGCCTTATTAAAGTAAACATCCTGTTTGGAATAATTTACATTTAGCTTATTAAGGAAAACAATCATATCCTTCTCCTTGTTTTTTGGTATGGCAAGCATTCCATCTCCCAATCTTCTTCCATTAAGTGCTTCTACTATACCATTCTTCCTGTATATCTTGCTTCCAACTTTTTGCTTATAGCCATAAAGCCTTCTCCATACTTTTAACCTTGTCTTTTGGTGCAGCTTCTTCATTGAAATAGTAAATGAAATGAAATGCTTCAGGTTTTCAGGCAGCTCTTCATATTTGCCATATAAGGTTATGCCGTTGTCCAGAATGCTTTCTCTTAAGCTAGGCCAATCCTTAAGCTTACCTACCTTGAGCGAAATCTGATTTTCTATTCCTATATCTAAATATTTTTCATGCTCTTTTGATTTTTTAAACAGTTTTAGGGTTTCATCTATTTTTTTTTCACTCTCTTCTGTCTCTACAAACAAGTCAATATCACTCTCATTATCATAATCTCCTCTTGCAACTGAGCCAAACAGCACAACAGCATTCACATTCTGTATTCTCCTTAAGAGAAAAGATGTGAAAGCAACTGCATATGATATAATCTTATTTCTTTTCATTTTTCATCACCTTATTTACATTCTCTTCAATATCCTGAAGAAGCTTTACAGCTTTCAATACCTCTGCTTTGCTCTTTTTTGAGCCATAGCTGAGTTTTTCACAGGTTTTTTCCAATTCTATGATTTTCTCCAATATTGGCGCTTTATGGGGAAATGCTGGAAGCTTGCCACTAACCTTTTTGCTTTTAAACCACCTGTGGTTAAGCTGCATTCCCGGACCAATTCTTTTTGTTTTCTGAAGATATATTGCCAGGATATCAAGAGCAGCCCTTGATGCATGCAGACCTATTATGCGCTGGCTGTTTTCTATTCCCTTAACTTCAAGCGCCCAGTCAAATATCGCTTCTTTATGCTGCTTTAGTGATTCTTCATGCTCTTCAGTTTTCATAATATTTGCCCGTCTTTTATGATATCTTATATCATACTTTTCTAATACTGTGTATCATATGATATTTAGTATATAAATGTTTTGGTATTGGGTCATCTTAATTAATTTATACAAACAAGAGCTTTTTATGCTTTGCCTGATTTTTTCATAGGTTTTTTTAGAATTAGTGAATTAATTTTGGAAGATACGGTAATAAAAGTGTATAACTATACACCAAAGTGTATGGTATATTAACTAAAAAACAAAAATCTTATATAATCACTAATTTTCTCTTCTGCTATTGGGGGTAAAAGATGAACATACTAATAACAGGGGGTGCAGGGTTTATTGGCTTTCATGTAGCAAAGGCCTTGCTTGAAAAAGGAGATAAGGTCACAATAGTAGATAATTTCAATAATTATTATGATATTAAGCTAAAAGAGGCTAGAATAAAAGAGCTAGGAGAAACTGATAATCTTGAGGTAATAAAAGCAGACATTTCTGATTATGATTCAATGAATGATATTTTTAAAAATCATAAATTCAACAAGATTTG
>CAZXME010000109.1:0-1951 GCA_964641515.1 uncultured Methanosarcinales archaeon
TTTATCCAACATCTGGAGGTCAGGATCATGACACAGGCAATATAAATAATCAAAAAGTTGTTGATATTTTCAAGCAAGGGAATATTATCATCCATGTTCTTTCTGAAAAACCTAAATTCAAAGAAGGAGATGAGGTTAATGGAATAATAAACTTTAACAGGAGATTGCAGATGACACAGCATCATACTGCTACCCATATAATAAATGCATGTGCAAGAAAGGTTTTGGGCCAGCATATAAACCAGGCAGGTGCAAAAAAGACTGTTGAAAAAGCACATCTTGATATTACACATTATCAAAGCATTACAAATGAGGAGCTTGAAAAGATTGAAAAGCTTGCAAACGAGATAATTAATAAAAAAATACTAATAAAAACAGAACTTATGCCAAGAAATGATGCTGAAAAAAAATATGGAATGAATATCTATCAGGGTGGTGCTGTTCCTGGAAAAGAGATAAGGATTGTTGAAATAAAGGGTTTGGATGTTGAGGCATGCGGTGGAACACATTTAAAAAACACATCAGAGGTTGGAAAAATAAGAATATTAAGATCAACAAAAATCCAGGATGGCGTTGTGAGAATAGAATTTGTTGCAGGCGAGAAAGCAAAAGATGAAATCAACAAAAAGAAAGGAAATTTAGGGAAAATCTCAAAAATATTGAATGTTGATGAAGCCCAGATTCCTGCAAGGGTAGAAGAACTATTCATTAAATGGAAGAAGGCAAAAAAGGCATTAAAGAAAAGAAAAGAAATTTCAAAACAAGAGCTTAAACTAAAATCAACAGAAAAATTTCAGGGAGACATCCTGACAAAAACAGCTGAAATATTAAAAACACAGCCAGAGCATCTTGTAAAAACAGTAAAGAGATTCATGGATGAGCTAGAGTCTTTTAAGAAGAAGATTAACTAGTTCTTACTAATTACCATAAATTTTTTATCCTTTGAGTATTTGTTGATAATCAACATTTAAGACTAATTTATTAATATTTGTTGATAATCAACAATTCTATTTGAGAAATTTGTTTAGTTTAGTCTGGTGTTTTATGTTCTTGAGCAGTATGCTATTCTTGAGGAGATTATTAACATCATAGTTAAATTTCTTTTTTATTAATAAAGTAGCATATTTTAACATCAGTTCTTTTGAGGCAAACTCAATTGGTCTATTTTTCATTACTTTTCTTACTGCTTCCCTTACAACCCAGACGCCCAATGGAACAGCATATTCCCCTGTTATAAATCTTAATGCTAGAACAGATGACTGTCTTTTCATTTTTTCAAGCTTTTCAGCTATTGAAAGCCTTGCAGCATAATATCCGCCTGCGCAGTTTTCAGCATATGTTTTTCTTCCATAATATGGCTCATAGTCAGTGGTGTAGCTTATTTCATCACTAATGTTCCAGCTTGTCTTTGGCATATAAGTCTCAAAAAGCTCATAGCACCATGGGTCTGGGAACAATAAGATTAAGTAGTAATTTCCAAGATAAGAGCCAAAAAAAGCAAGATAATCTGTCTGCTTGTAATCCTTAATTTTTGCTATAAGCTCTTTTGCAATCATATCATCTGTTGCAGTTATGCTCCATCTTGTCGGAACTAGCTTGCGGTTTTTCTTAAGGCCAATCGTGCCTACACTAAAAAGCTTTGTTAAAAAATTTTCATTAAAATCCTTTTTATGGAGATAGAGAATAGCATTCTTTGCCTTTAAGTCAATATCATCTACAACTTTTTCAACATAATTTGATATTTTAGGGTTTGAGGTTATCTGTGCATTTTTTAGTTTTGCATTCGGTCCCATAGGAGCGTTATAGGAATCAACCTTTAGTTTGAATCTTGGCTTTTCATCTAATGATAGTTCAACATCAACTGGCTTTGAGGCCATTCCAACCTCTTTGCTTATATCTAAAAATTTATTTTGTTTTTTTACTTCTATCTTAAATCTTGAGTTTATTAAAG
>CAZXME010000110.1:0-1938 GCA_964641515.1 uncultured Methanosarcinales archaeon
CTTGTAAAAATGATTTTGATAGGAAATTAGAATTATTTCTTCAAAATAAATTTTACGTTGAAAAACTTACAAGGCTTAAGAGCAAGATTAACAAAAAAGAAATATGCCACGCCTTAAATGAGGTCTTTATTGGAAATAAAATTCCGTACAAAACATCTCTTTATAAGATTTTTTTGGGTAACAAAACTGAAGGGCAGAAAAGCAGCGGTGTTATTGTTTCAACAAACTCAGGCTCAAATGCATGGCTAAGGTCCGCAGGCGTTAAGCCATTTTCTTCATCTAAAAAATTTTATTTTATTGTAAGAGAGCCATACACTGGAAAACTAATAAAACCCTTGCTTACAAAAGGATTTATTGGCCAGAATAATATTATTAAAATTAAGTCAGAGATGGAAAACGGCATTGTTGCTGTTGATTCCAACAAAGAATATAAGTTTAAGAAAGGATCTGTTATAGAAATAACTATTTCTGAAAACCCACTAAATGTTATCAGATTTAAATAAGCGGGAAGACATGCCTGAAAATGGATAAAAACCCTAACCATCAGCTACCTTGATTCTTCCTCAGACCCGCGACCCCACAAGCACCAGTCTTAAAGGTTAATGCTGCTTCATTCCTGATCTGACATATTTCCCTAAAAGACCAATCCTGCAGGACAGGCCATCAACGTCCGAACCAAGACCAATAATTAAAGCCAATACCTCTTCCCAGGCTTCAGCCCCACCATAAAGCCCATTGATGGTAACAGGAGAGGGCTAACCCCCCGGCCTAGTCTTCCCACAGGTCTGTAATATACTATGTTTTTTAAGTCTTTCGCTAAATCATTCAGGATAAAATTATCATTAGCTCTTTACTAAAACTTAAATAAAAGAAAAAAAAGTTTAGATACTATAAATGGTTAAACTTTAATAACATAGGTTTGGGCAATCTTATCATGCAGTCCCTGTTTTTTCTCATCCCATGCTATCATAAAATATCCTATGCACAGTATCATTCCAGATAAAACCTTTCCAATATACCTTAATATTGCCATTGGAATCCCAATATATTCTCCTTTTTCATTAACAATCCTCATTCCAAGAATTAGCTTTCCTGGAGTCCCCCCTTTAATTCCATCCATATATACAACAAATACCATAGCAACAAGTAATACTAAATACATCATGGATGGCATTTTTGTAACATATAATAGCCCGATTTGTAATATCCAAGCGGGAATTCCAATTATAATGCCATCAAGCATATATGCCAAAAATCTTATCCAAAAACCCTGATAATTAGGATTTGCTATCTTAACTCCAACTGTTTTATTGCTTTCTTTTTCAGTTATATTTTTGGCATTACTATTTGCATAGTTGATGCTGTCCTCTATTTCTCCCTTTTCATATCCCTGTTGTGATATTGCTTCTCTGATTGAATTAATATCATATCCATTTTTTAATTGCTCCCTTATATAATTTATAAGATAGTTGTTTACCATTTTATTAGCCCCTACTATTCTTTTAAAGTCAATATATGAATAAAATAAAAATGTATGTTCAAAAGTGAATGCAAATGATTTTAATATTATAAAAAATAATACAAGTATTGAACTTATGGAAATTTTTATCCAGTTAGAGCCAAACATAACATTTGAATAAATGCCTGATAGTGGCTGATTAATAAAAGTATTTGAAAAGATTGTAATCCCTACAATTATAAAAGAAATTATAATGACCTGCCATATATGCCCTTTTGTTATCTGAAAACTGTGTTTTATTGAGTCTACTGCACTTTTCTGGTCAATATACATTATAGGAGTTGCAAAGAAAAGCCTTAATCCAATAAATATTATGTAAGCCATAATCAAAATAAAAAATATTAAACCAGAAAGTACACTTAGAATCTTGCTGAATGAATAAAAGAATACAGTAATTCCAATAAGTATTGCAATTGGCA
>CAZXME010000111.1:0-1915 GCA_964641515.1 uncultured Methanosarcinales archaeon
GTTGGAGCAGGGGCTGTCGTAACAAAGGATGTTGAAGAAAGAACAATTGTTGTTGGAGTTCCTGCAAAGGCTATAAGAAAAATCTGATTACAATTTTTTTAATAACTCAACAACTTTCTTTTTCCATTTCTTGAATTCATTAAAGTTTATTCCTAAATAATGAATGTTTTTGTCTGAAAAATTGTTTATTACAAATATCAGTTCATTCCTGAACTTTTCCTTCTTGTATTTTTTAAGCAGGTTTATATATGCTTTCCACTCAACATCTGAACGCAGTATAATAGTAATAATATCTATTGCATCTTTCTCTCCCTTAATGCTGTTTCTCCTGTCAATCTCAGCACCCTGCTTTAATATCAAAAGCGGTTCTGCTCTTAAGGTATTAATGCCTTTTATCATAACTGTTTGAGTGTTTAAATCCTCTAAAGGAATTGCTAAATCTGAGAAATATGGAACATAAATATCAATATCGAATTTTCCAGATTTGATTTCATATTTTTTAAGCCTGTTATTTTTAACTAAATCATATTCTTGTTCCAGTTTTTTTAATGTATTGTAATCAACAATTATATCAATATCTTTTGACTTATGCAAACCAGTATGAAGGTAAGCTGCCCACCCACCTATAAGTATAAAATCAAATTCTTTTTTTAGCAAAACTAATCTTTCCCAGCTTGCCTTTGTTAATAATTCCGGCCAAAACTCCATTTATTTCACCTTTTGCTCCAATGCGTTTAAAAATTCTTTTGCATACCACGTACCTAAGTTCCATAAATCCACGTATATCTGTGCTAATGGTGCAATATTATTGTCTACTAATCTGCCCATTTCTTTGTCTTGATTGAGTACAACTAAATTTGCATGCCCTTTTTTTAAAGGGAACCTTGCTTTAATTTCATCAGGGTTATTTGAATAAATAATAACCTCACTATAATCTGCAGGCACATCATCAAACTTAAATTTATATGCAGAATATGCTGTATAGATAATGCCTGATGGAAGATTTTTTTCAATATTCTGAATTGGTAAACTAATATTTGTTTTATAAATAATATCTTTGTCAAGATTTCTTTTTGTTGCCCAGAAGATCAATATTTTTTCTATATCCCTTATAATAAAACATCTCTTCTCAATATTTATTCCTCCTATTTTATCTAAAATCTTTAAGGCATTATTAACTGTACTTAGAGAAACATTTAGTTTTTTAGACAGCTCAAGCTGGGTAAACTTATTTCTCTTGTTTTCAATTGCATCAAACAATATCTCCCGATAAATTATTTCTGTTTTCTTCATGTTTCGATAAAATATCTTTTTATTTATAAATGTTTCGATAATCTTCGAAAGTTAGAATCAATTAAGAAATCAATAAGCTCATTCTGCTGCCTTGACCAGTCTTTATCAGAATGAGTCCTGATGTAATTAGCCCAGTATTTTATCATCCATTCCCTATCCTGCTTGTTTATCTTATCTTGCATTTTATTTATTCAAGAAGCCATTTCCATATTGGCAAACCTTTCTGTTTAATGAACAATTTTTGATAAAATTATTCATTTGAATATATAATTTTATGTTAAATGTAATAAAACCTTATGATTTACCCATACTTCATTATTATTCTTTGGGAATTAGAAAACACAATAATTATATATTAATGGCTTTAAGCAGGTTATATGAAAGTAATAAGAACCATTGAATCCTTTTATCCATGTGTTAGTGGGCCGGCTAACCAGGCCTTTAAGATATCTGAAAGCCTATACAGAAAAGGAATAGAATCACCTATTTTTACAACTGACTTTAATGTAAAGAATGTAAAGGAAAAAGAGTATTTTGGCTCTGTTCTTGTAAGAAGATTTAAGGTCAAAAGAAAAATTATGAAGTATTGCTTTACTCCTTCAATGAAAAAAGCATTTGGGGA
>CAZXME010000112.1:0-1871 GCA_964641515.1 uncultured Methanosarcinales archaeon
ACTATCTTAGAAGCTGGAAGGCTTGCCCCAAACTCTGGAAATATACAGGATTATAACTTTATTGTTGTGCAGGACGAGGAAAAAAGAAAAACAATTGCAGAGGCTTCTTTAAGGCAGCACTGGATGTCAAAAGCACCTGTTCACATAATTGTATGTGCAGACCTGAAAAAAAGCGAAAGATTTTATGGTGTAAGGGGAAACAGGCTTTATTCTATACAAAACTGCGCAGCTGCAATAGAGAACATGCTCTTAACAGCTCATTCTCTTGGTTTAGGAACATGCTGGGTTGGCGCATTTGATGAGAATGTTGTTTCAAGAGTCCTTAATATCCCGGATTATGTAAGACCTCAGGCAATAATAACAATTGGCTATTCCGATGAAAAGCCAAAAATTCCACAAAGATTTCCCCTGACAACTGTTACTTTCCTTGAAAAATATGGCAACAGGATAAAAGACATGCCATCGGTTATGCATGATTATAGTTTAATAATGGAGAGAAACCTTAAGAAAGGCAAGGCAATATTTGAAAGCACTGGCAAAAAAACAGGTAGTTTATTAACAGAAAAAGGAAAAGAACTTGCAAAAAAGATTAAAGAAAAATTCAAAAAGTAAGTTTCTTAATCTTATCATAAAATATAGTTTGTTTCTTAACTTCGTCATAATAATCTTTGTAATCCTTAAATATTTTTTTTATGAGGGGCTTATGTGTTGTCAAAATTGATTCTAAAATTACGTTTTCTTTTGCTTTAAATGCGTAAATTTCTTGTATTATCTTGCCAATATCATCTTCTCTTATACCAGGAAGTTTAACATTTTTCTGGGGGTTGACATGCTGTTGGGCAGTATCTGGCATCCAGGCAAGCTCTCCATCAAACCTCATTAGTGTGCAAAATTCATATTGACCATATTTACCCCTTTCAATATATTCTGTTCCTAAAATAGAAATTTTATAATCTCCAACATTCCAATATTTTGATCCTCCTTCATCTTTTTTATTTATAATTTCATCTGGTGGATATTCATCTATTTTGGATACCTCCTTATTTATTACCATTTAAATATTTTTATCTTTTTGTATAATTAAATTATGTACATTTCTTTTACCTAATTCAATATACTGATCCTTCAGTTCTTGAAATACATCATATTTGCTTTTTACAGCAGGGTCATTTTCATTTTCATAAGCCTTTATATTCCTTTCTACCTCTTCCTTTGAGTCTTTTATCAATTCTTTCCTTAGTTTAATTAATATATTTGACTTTGAGTGATATAAGGAATTATCTAATTCATTTAGGGTGTATATATTATGAAAAAGCCTTCTAATTCTCTTAGGAAGACCAACATCTTTAGCTCTTCTTGTATTATCAATAGAATCAGCAAGTTTAACAACAAGAGGAGTAACATAGAAATTCATTTGTTCTTTTTTATCAGAAGTTAAGTATTCTATCTTTTTTTTGACCTTACTCTTAAAACATTTATGATGCATTCTTTTCACATAATTTTTATAAGACTCATTAATATATCTTGTAAGCAGTCTCAAATGATAATTTGTTAATTTTATCTCTTCTTCGCTTATTTTTTCTTTTTCATTTCCCTTATTTGTTTTAACAAGAAGATCAGAAATTTCTTTGTATTCAGGTGGTGACTTTATTTCTTCTCTTAATTTTTCTATCTCCCTATAATCTTTTACTGAATTATCTTTTACCTTTTTGATTCTCACATCTTTAGTTTCTTCAATAGTATCATGTAAAAGACCTAATCTTATTTGATAATCAGTGGCTCCAACCTTTTTGAGTATTTCAGCTGTACGAAAGGGATGAATAGCAATATAGGCATCTTTTAATTTTTCTCCACCTATCCTTTGCTTTTTT
>CAZXME010000113.1:0-1857 GCA_964641515.1 uncultured Methanosarcinales archaeon
ACTGATTATGTAATCCTTTAGTATATAAATCTTTCTAATTTTTACTTATTATGTAATCCTCTTTATTAAAAAATATGGTTATGAATATAACTATGTAATCCTAAATGACTTATTATGTAATCCTATTTTTAATAAATGTTTATTAAGTGTATATAATTTAATAAATAAAGAATCACTCTTGATCTCGTGAATACTTACTCTATTTGAGTTTCTTGTGTTTGTAAGCATTCAACTGCAATAAGGTTAATTGTCTGGTTTTGCACACTTACTGGAACCTGCTGGCATGTTACAGCCTGCTGTACTAGCTGAGTAATTGCTTGTTCGTATCCTGCCTGAATTCCCTGTTGATAGATTGACAGCTGTTCTTGTTGCTTATTTTGCTGGTATTTATTAACACCAATATAACTAGCAGCCAATATTAACAAAACTGATAAGATAATTATTGCTGTTGTTTGTTTGTTCATTTTTACACCCCTATCTTTAGTTAATTGCTTTTATTTAAATAGTTTTTGTAATTATTTCATAAATGTGTTAATTACACATAAATAATGCCTTTAGTATCCTTAATCATATCCTGGCAGATTTCAAGAAGTTCTTCAACTTTCTTTACATCAATATCTATGATTGGAGTATATTGATATGTTTCACGCATTGGCATGATCTGTTTTTCCTCTTCTTTAGTACTAGACTTCATGGTTTCAATGTATCTTTTAAAATCATCATTAATCTTTTTATCTTCAACTAAACTTTCAATTAAAGCTAAAGTGCATTCCTGATTTCTGGTTTCATAGCCAAATTTAGTGATAATAGCCAGGAAACAGTGGTACATAACATAAAAGCCCATATTTATTGTCCAATCATAAAATTCATGCTTTTTGTTTAACATAAAAACTTCAAGATTATGTTCTGCTTTCGCAAGATAATCTTGTGCTAATTTCTCATCAGGTTTTATTTGGATTAAACCCCTATGTTTTTGACCTTTTTCTAACTCTCTCTTTGCCTTATTCAGGCACCATTTTACCATATTCTTAGCTTTGGACATTCTTGAAAACCTCCGGGGTGCTTAAAAAGTTCAGGCTTTTTGAGCGTTTTTTAAAACCCCAACAAATAACTCAACTCCATGCACTACCACGCAATTCTTAACCATTTCAACCAAAGGCTTGTCTTTTTCCCTTAATTTTCTTTCAAATTCTTTTTTTGTTAAATACATAGGATGTATCTTTAAGTGATTCTTTCTATTCATATCATTTATTTGGCTTTGTAATTTATTGTAATCATCTGGATTTTTTAATATAAAACAAACATCTACATCCGCTGCATTTTTTCCTTTTTTTAAGATAGACCCAAATAAAAATAATGCCTTTGTTTTTGGAATAAATAATCTTAAATCATATATCCAACCCCTTATAAATCCTGATAAATTGTTATAATCCGAAAAAATTAATTCTAACAGTTTTATTACATAATTATTCTTAAGGTTTGTTTTATAAAAAATAGCATTGCCCATTTTTTCACTTGTTAAAATATCTTTTTCTTTTAAGCTTCTTAATATTTTTAAGCTTCCTACATCACTAACCCCTATTTTTTCTTTAATGTTGTAAGAGTTGTAATTAGTTGAAAAATCTGTGAAGATAATCTTCAGAGCCTTTTTTCCGTTCTTGCTGATTTCTGTCATTTTACTCTAACCTACAGTTAGGGTACTCTAACCTAAAGTTATATATAAACCTTTTGTTTTTCCTCATCTGAGCTAGTTTTGTCTAAGATAAGCACGTGATTTGTCCATGAAACCTTAAAAAGCAATTCTGCAGGCAGTGTCTGCAGTTTTTCACCTTTAAATCCACAAAAATACTATTTGAG
>CAZXME010000114.1:0-1814 GCA_964641515.1 uncultured Methanosarcinales archaeon
TAAGGGAAAAAGCATTGCAATCCTGGGTCTTACTTTTAAGGCAGGAACAGATGATGTAAGAGAAAGCCCTGCTTTAAGCATAATAAAAGATCTTTTGATGGAAGAATCAAAGCTTAATATTTATGACCCGATGGCAATGCCACTTGTTAAAAACATCTTTCCTCACTTAACTTATGAAAAAAGCGCTCAGGATGCTGTTAATAGTTCAGAAATTGTCTTGATACTTACTGAATGGCCTGAATTCAAGAGTGTTGATTATGGTGATAAATTAGTTATTGACGGCAAGAACCTTTTTGATGGCAATAAGCCAAAGAATTACGAAGGAATCTGCTGGTAAATTCAGCAAGATTTAAATATTAACTATAAATGAATAAAATAAGGGTGTTAAAATGAAGGTAATAATTCCATTAGCAGGAAAGGGAACAAGATTAAGGCCGCATACATTCTCAAAGCCAAAGCCACTGTTAAAAGTTGCTGGAAAGGCTGTTCTTGGGCATATAATTGACAAACTAAAACCCTTGGATGTAGAAGAGATTATATTCATAACAGGTAACATGCAGGAAAAAATAGAAGAATATGTTAATTCTAACTATAAATATAAAGCAAGATACATAAAACAAGACAATCTATTAGGAGATGGATATGCAATAAACCTTGCAAAAGAATATGTAAAAGACGATGTTCTTATTATTTTTGTTGATACTATTTTTGAAACAGATTTATCTAAGATAAAAAATGTTAAGTCAGATGGTGTTGTCTGGGTCAAAGAGGTTGATGATCCTCGAAGATTTGGAGTTGTTGTTCTGAAAAATGACCATATTGAAAAAATAGTGGAAAAGCCGGATGAGCCAATATCAAATCTTGCACTTATAGGGCTTTATTATGTTAAGAACAGCTCTTTGATGTTTCACTGCCTTGATGAGCTAATAAAATGTAATTTGAAATCAAAGGGTGAGTTCAGGCTTGCTGATGCACTTGGGCTGATGATAAAGAACGGAGCAAAGCTTAATGCTTTAGAGGTTAATAAATGGCTTGACTGCGGCAAACCTGAAACATTATTAAGCACAAACCGCTATCTCTTAAAAAATGGCTTTAATAAGGAAATAAAAACAAAAAACTCTGTTATTATTAATCCTGTTTACATTGAAGATAAAGTTAAGATAGAGAATTCAATTATAGGTCCTTATGCATCAATAGCATCTGGCTGTGTGATAAAAAACTCGATTTTAAAGGATTCTATAGTTGGTGATAATGCCATTATAGAAAATGCTGCTTTAGACAAATCACTTATTGGAGACACTGCTCTGATTAAAGATACCTTTAGAAGGGTTAATGTTGGCGATAATTCAGAGATAGATTTTGAGTAAGATGCTTATAAAATACCATTTTTTATTTGGATTAATTGTTTCTTTACTGCTTTATCCTGTTTATGGCATTAATGTTTTGATAATATTTTTTACAAATCTTTTACTGGATGTTGACCATTATATTCTTTATATTTTTAAATTCAAATCTTTTGATATAGTTAAAGCGCATAATTATTTTTTTAATGAGAAAAAGTTATTTCTCTTGTTTTTTCACACAATAGAATTTCTACTAGTTTTGTTATTTTTTTCTTTTTATTTTAGGTTAGCTTTTTTTATTCTTATTGGATTAGTAATTCATCTTTTGCTGGATATTTATGAAGAAATAGGAAAGGATTATATTGGAAGGTTTCCTTCAATTATCTGGTGGTATTTAAGAAAGAGATAAATTAAAGTATTCTATTGTTTTTTTTATGCCTTGTTCAAAGCTGATTTTTGGTTCCCAATTGA
>CAZXME010000115.1:0-1782 GCA_964641515.1 uncultured Methanosarcinales archaeon
GCAGACAATAAGGTAATCAAAAACACCATAAAACTAATTAAAAGGGATATTGTAAGGGATTATGGTGTTTACAGGTATAAGAATGACGAATATGACGGCTGGATGTATAAAAAGAAAATTCACAGGAAGAAAGGTGCTGGTTACTGGCCATTGCTTAATTTTTGGATGACAATATATTATGCTGAAAAAAAAGACAGGAAAAATGCTTTGAAATATTACAGAAAAGTAATTGATGATTTAGGAAATAAAGAATTTATCCCAGAACAGATATTCAAAAATAAAATTCAGATTTCAGTTTCACCGCTTTGCTGGTCTCACTCAATGTTTATAGTGGCCTCAAAAAAATTAGGTTATATCTAAAAGACTAAATTATTGTTTTAATAATTCAAAAAGCTCTGTTAGGTTTAGTTCTAATGCTGCAACAGGCATCTCCAATTCCCAGTTGGTTATTATAATTGGTGAGGTTTTTTCTATATGATTTAAAACCTTGTTTTTCTTGAGTACTTATAAATTATAAAATAAAAAGATTTAAATAAGTATAATACTTATTATTGTAAAGGAAAATAAAAAATGTATGAAGGAAGACGGATTGAAGAATTAGAAAGAATTGTTAAAAAATATACTCCAAAATATAATGGGCATATAAATTTAGAGACTAATGAAAAATTGTTGAGGGCGCATTATTTACTTGCATGCGCATACTTAAGACAAAGAAAGATTGAGAAAGCGTCTACCCATTATATAGGATTTAGAATAGAATTGAATAGGATGGAAAGTGAAGAAGAAAATATTGAAAAAGAATTAGACTATGGTTTTAATTCGCCGATAGAAGACAAAGCATTAGAATCAGAAAGACAAGAAACAGAATTAAAATTCTGGAAGTATTTAGGAAAACAACGGAAATTATCAGGGAGAATACGACCAAAGACTAAACAAAAAAGAACCACTATAAATCCTAATTATGTAAAGATGTAAAAGGTTTAGGATTTTACTTTTTTTAATATGCTTTATCTTAATAAAATGTTTAAATGTTATTTATCTTTGATTAATCTTAAAAGTTCTGTCAAGTTTAACTCTAATGCGGCCACAGGCATCTCAAGCTCCCAGTTTGTTATAACTTCTGGCGATATCTCACCTATGTAGGCCAGCTTCTTATCATCAACTATTATTCTGCCAACCCTTCCCCTTATAAAGCTTGAATGTTCTGCATTTTCTATTTCATACTTTAAATCAAGAGCTTTAAACAGATAATCAAGCACTTGCTTTATTTCTGTGAAGTTTGATTTAGTATGTGAAATCAAAACAGCCAACCTTGTGAATTCCTCAACACCTGTCTCTTTTTCTTTATTTTCTTTAAAGCATATTCCCATCTCAAAAATCTTTTGAGGAAACTCCCTATTACGATTATTCTTTAAAACATCCATCAGATTTGGAATCATCCATGACCTTAAAACATCATAATCTTTTGTTAAGGCATTTGAAAGTTCAACACATCCAAGTTCAATATTCATTTTTTTATTCAAATTTTCTTTGTTTGTTATATGATAAGTGTTTGTCTCAATCATTCCAAGGCCAACAAGAATTTCAGCTATCTTGCTCTTGAATTTTTCAAAGGAATTTTCTTCAGCAATTGTTGCAAGATTTGGTATTTCAGGAGTAAAATTATCATAGCCATATGCAATTGCAGCTGCCTCAACTATATCTACAGAATGTATAATATCACCGCGGTAAGCTGGAATCAAAACATCTTTATCATATCCTAAACCCATCCTTGAGAGCAGT
>CAZXME010000116.1:0-1771 GCA_964641515.1 uncultured Methanosarcinales archaeon
ATGGATGATGTTTTGAAAGAACAAGAGATTCCAATAAAATTTTGCGGCTTGTCTCAATGCTTTAGAAGGGAAATTGGATCACATGGAATTGATACAAGGGGAACATTTAGAGTGCACCAGTTCAGCAAAATAGAACAGTTCATATTTTGCAAACCAGAAGAAAGCTGGAAATTTCATGAGGAAATCCAGAAAAACTCAGAGGATATTTACAGGGGATTAAAGATCCCGTACAGGGTTGTAAATGTATGCACAGGGGATATTGGAATTATTGCTGCAAAAAAGTATGATCTTGAGGCATGGTCTCCAAGAGAAAACAAATACTTTGAAGTTGGCTCTAACTCAAACTGCACAGCATATCAGGCAACGAGGCTTAACATAAAGTATGAAAAAAAGAATGGAGAAAAAGAGTTTGTCCATACTTTAAACAACACAGCAATTGCAACATCGCGAGCCTTCAGGGCAATACTTGAAAACTACCAGAACAATGATGGCTCACTCACAATACCAAAAGTCTTAGTTCCATACATGAATGGAATAACCAAGATAGAAAAAGAATAGCTAATCAAAAACTATATAAATCTCTTTCTTTTATTTTGTTTTATGGCCTTATTCAAAGACATGCTTAAATCTGATGAATCTCTTTTTAAGAATTCTGTTGCCTTGGACTATGATTATATTCCAAAGCTGATTAAATACCGTGAGGGTGAGCAGCAGCAGATGGCCTCATGCATAAAGCCCTTGTTCCAGAAAAGGAATGGCCGCAACCTTTTCATATACGGCAGACCAGGGATAGGAAAAACACTTGCATGCAAGAATGTTTTAAAGGAACTTGAAGAACAATCAGATGAGATAATTCCTATTTATATAAACTGCTGGCAAAAGAACACAAGCTTCAAGATACTAATTAAAATATGCAATCTTCTTGGTTATAAATTAACACATAACAAAAAAACAGACGAATTATTTAATATTGTCAAAGGTATATTAAACAAGAAATCAGTTGTTTTTGTATTTGACGAAGCAGATAAGTTAGATGACTTTGATTTTCTTTATTCAATACTTGAGGAGATTTATCGTAAGTCGATATTTCTCATAAATAATGACAGCAAATGGCTTTCAGAGCTTGAGGATAGGATAAAATCAAGATTAACGCCGGAAATGCTTGAGTTTAGGCAATACAACAACAATGAAATAGATGGCATAATAAGAGAAAGAATAAAATATGCATTCTTTGAAAACATCTGGCATGAAGAGGCAATTGAATTAGCTATTGAGAAGACATTTGAATTAGGTGATATAAGGTCTGGTCTTTACCTTTTGAGAGAAGCAGGAAATGCAGCAGAAGACCGCTCTTCAAGAAAGATAAATTTAGAGGATGTAAAAAAGGCAATGGAAAAACTTCCAGAATTCAGCTCAAAAAAAACCGATGAGCTTGAGGCAGACAAAAAATTCATACTTGAAATAATAAAAAAAAATTCTGGGAAAAAAATAGGTGAAATCTATAAATCATACCAGGATGAAGGCGGCAAAGCTGTTTATAAAACATTTCAGAGAAAGATAACAAAACTGGAAAAGGACAATTTCATATCAACAGAAAAAATAGCTGGAGGAAAAGAAGGCAAGACAACAATAATAAACATAAAAGATATAACAAAAAAAATTACTGATTTCTAAAATTTGACTGTAAAATCATCAAACTCTCCTTTAAATTTTTCATATTCAAATTTAAGATTAGCAACACCTGAGAGCCTAGGACCCTTTCTGCAGAAAT
>CAZXME010000117.1:0-1722 GCA_964641515.1 uncultured Methanosarcinales archaeon
TCATTGGCAAATTTTTGTTCTCTTTTAACCTTTCAATTAATTCAGCTGCCTCTTCTGTTATGGTTAAATCAGCTCCAAACTGTGTGTCAAATATTTTTTTAAATCCAAGCTTTCTTAAGCTTGAAACCATTTTTCCAGTAACAAGTGTTCCAGCAGGCAAATCAAACTCCTCTCCTAAAGATGCCCTTACAGCAGGGGCTGTCTGAACAATAACATGTTTTTTTGTTTTCAAGGCTTTTAAAACATCTTTAGTATCATCTTTTTCATAAATAGCATTAACAGGGCATGCCAAAAGGCACTGCCCGCAGTTAACACAGACAGAATCATCTAATTTATTTTCATAAGCAGGAGTTACTTTTGTATGATAACTTCTGTAGGCAAAGTCTATTGCATTGACATTCTGCATCTGGCATGCCTGAACACACCTCCCGCAAAGAATACATTTATTATTATCTGTAATAATTGCTGTTCCCTTGTCAACAATATAAACTTTTTTGTTGTTGTTAAACCTTACCTGCCTTATACCCACATCTTTTGCTATTTTGCATAACTCATGAGCCTTATCATCATCAAAGCAGGTTTTATCATGCTTTGCCATCAAAAGTTCTGTGTTTATTTTTCTTGCTTCAAGAACACTTTTTGATTCTGTGTTTATTACCATGCCTTGTTTTACTTTTGTTGAGCACGATGGCAATAACTTGTTATCTACCTCAACAACACAAATTCTGCATACACTCTTTGGCTCAAAACCCTCTTGATAACATAAGGTTGGAATCTTAATGTTATTTTCTTTTGCCACATCAAGTATTGTTTTATTTGGTTGGCATTCAATTTCTTTGTTGTTTATTGTGATTTTCATTTTAGCTTATCTGTAAATTCATTTCTAAAATATTTTAAGGCTGTTGTTAGGTGGTTAGTTGATGATTGGCCCAATCCGCATAAAGACGTTGCGCTTATAACCCTGCAAAGCTCTTCTAATAAATCTAAATCTTTTTTTGTTGCTTTTTTTAATGAGATTTTTTCCAATAATTCCAAAACCCTCATTGTTCCTTCCCTGCATGGAGTACATTTTCCGCAGCTTTCATATTCAAAGAATTTTGCAATATTTGTTGCAACATCTACAATATCATGCTCTTCATCAACAGCTATGATTGTGCATGAGCCAAGCATTGCACCTTTTTCTTTTATTGAATCAGGGTTTAGTTTAGTATCAGCATAAGGAATACATCCTCCAAAGCATCCAAAATAAACAGCCTTGATATTATTTTTTGGCTTTCCTAGGCTAATTAATTCTTTTAATGAAATTCCTGATTCAAGCTCGTAAACACCTGGTTTTGTAACATTACCTGATAATGAAAAAAGCCTTAAATTATTGTTCCATTTTTTATCTAAGATTATTAAAGGAAGGTTAGCCAGGGTTTCAACATTATTAATTAGAGTTGGCTTGTTAAAAAGTCCTTTATTAGCTGGAAATGGTGGCTTTATTCTTGGATTTCCCCTGTTGCCTTCAATAGATTCAATTATAGCTGTCTCATCACCGCAAATATAAGCTCCTGCTCCTGAGATAATCTCAATATCAAAATATATTTTTAACTTATCTGCTATTTTAGTTGCTTTATTGATAACTTTTTGCAGCTTGTTTTTTAGATAATAATATTCTCCTCTTAAATACAGATAACCTTTGTTTGAACCAATTGCATAGCCAGCTATTATCATTCCCTC
>CAZXME010000118.1:0-1712 GCA_964641515.1 uncultured Methanosarcinales archaeon
CTTATCAATAACCTCCCAATGCCCCCCTTTATCAGGACCTATCCTTTTTATTATTCCTTTCTCTTTTAATTTATTTATATTATAATCAACTGCTTTTTTACTTATTTTTCCAGATTTTTCCATTTCTTTTTTGCTGATTTTAGGGTTTTTATAAATAAGTTCTAATAGTATCCTTTCATTTTCAGAAAGATTTTCTACCCCCTTTTCTACCCCCTTTTCTACCCCCTTTTCTGACCACTTTCTTTTGAAAACCGTAATAAAATGAGTTCCTATCTCCCTTAATTCTGTTTCCGGCTCTTTGGATAATATTAAGCTTATCCCTCTTCCCCACTTTTCAACAAAATGAACCTCATGAAACATTTGGGCAATAAGTTCGTTCCGCCTTTCAGAAATATTTTCTTTCTTAATCCTTTCAATAGTTAGCCCGCCATACAACAGACCAGGACTTCTTATCTCAACCCTATTCTTAAAAATCGCAATATCCACAGAACTATACTTCCAGTAGTCCCTATGGCAAAATGCATTTATTATTGATTCCCTGAATGCTTCTTTATTAATTTCAGGCACATCCACGCGATACAAGCCCTTAAGTTTCATTCCAATATGGATATTTTTCAGGATATAATTTTCAGCATGCTCAATCAAATAAAACAAATCTCCATAAAAATCCTGCATATCTATTATTGCTGAGGCATCTTTAGTGGCAAATACAGCACATCTTAATTTTGCATTAGGAAAAAACTTTTCCGGATTTTTGCCAAAAAGGATAACAGCAGCATTCAGGATATTTTTATTTTTTATTAAACTCAGTTTTTTTAAAGAAGTCTCAATTCCATCAAACTTCTTATTAGACTTATTTAAGAATATCTTTAGTTTTTTACTGCTTATGTCAATTAGCTTCGCTTCTTTGCAAATATCTGAATCCCACCTTAATTTATCTTCATTCTTTTCTAAAATTAGTTTCTCAAGTTCTTTTGCAGACATTAATTTGTCTTCATCAGCAACACGCTTATAAGCTCTGCCATAAGCATAATAGGGGATATTTCCTCCATTGAATTCAACAACAATACAATCATTATTGCTTATTTTTTGTTTTTCTATTTTAGGGTAAATTTTTGGTTCTATATGGTCCGAAATTGCTTTTGAAACATTCCTTAATGTTTTCTCTGTAACATCCTGACCTATTACCTTGCCATTATTCTTCACACCAAATATTAATTTTCCTTCCTTATGCTTGTTTAGAATTGCAGCTATTGAAATAACTGCCTCTTTTAATTCAGAAGTGCTTTTTTTAAGTTCTAAGGTTTCATTTTCTTCCATACATAGTCTCCAACAATTTCGTTATGTTACCGGCAGTTTTCTTTCATTTGAAAATCTCTATAAAACCATTAGGGTTATTTTATTTATTATACACAAAAAATTCTTGTTTTTCATATTAACAACTGTTGAAATATTTTATATTATAACACAGAACAATTATTAAAAAAGGTTACTGACTTTTTACCGGAAAATCAACGGAAATAAACAAAAGAGGTAATCCAAACACCAAGAAAGTATATAATGAGCATACTTAAGGACATAGAGAAAAGAAAAAAAATAATCATGAGCCTGCAGGGATTCGAACCCTGATTAACCGGTCCGAAGCCGGTTGCACTCTTTGGCAAGGCCAAAGCCTTGTTTAGCACAAGTATCCAGGTTATGCTACAGGCCCA
>CAZXME010000119.1:0-1654 GCA_964641515.1 uncultured Methanosarcinales archaeon
ATGTGAAGCAGAAGAGAAGGTAATAGGTTAAAATACAAGAAAGATACTCAAACATGCTTATTCTTACTAAATCATACAATAATAAAACAAAATATTTAAATAAAAACAAAAAAATAACTAAAATATGGCAGAAAAGCAAACACTCGGACTAAATGTAAAGAAAAGCGATAATTTAAGCGAGTGGTACACACAAGTAGTTCAAAAAGCAGAATTAGCTGATTACAGCTCTGTTTCTGGCTGTATGGTCTTAAGACCTAATTCATATGCAATATGGGAAAATATACAAAAAGTCTTTGATAGTATGCTAAAAAACACAGGCCACAAAAACGCCTACTTCCCTCTATTTATTCCTGAACACCTTCTAATGAAAGAAAAAGAGCATGTTAAAGGTTTTGCACCAGAAGTAGCCTGGGTAACCCATGCTGGCAATACAAAGATGAAAGAAAGGCTTGCTATAAGGCCTACATCTGAAACAATAATGTACGAGTCTTATTCAAACTGGATAAGATCCTGGAGAGATCTTCCTTTATTAATAAATCAGTGGTGCAATATTGTAAGATGGGAGTTCAAGTATCCAAAACCATTCTTAAGAACAAGGGAATTTTTATGGCAGGAAGGCCATACTGTTCATGCAACAGAAGAAGGAGCAGATAAGGAAGTCATGGATGTTCTAAGTATGTATAAGGATTTAATGGAAAATTATCTTGCAATTCCAGTTTTAACTGGCAAAAAAACAGAAAAAGAAAAGTTTGCAGGAGCTGTTTATACAATGACTCTTGAGGCATTTATGCCAGATGGAAAGGCATTGCAGATGGGAACAAGCCATATGCTTGGACAGAATTTTGCAAAGGCATTTAAGATAAAATTTCTAGGCAAGGATGAAAAATACCACATACCATGGCAGACCTCATGGGGAATAAGCACAAGGATGATAGGGGCAGTAATAATGGTTCATGGGGATGATAAGGGGTTAGTAATTCCCCCAAAAATAGCTCCAATTCATGCTGTTATAGTTCCAATTATTTTCGACAAATCCAAAGAAAAAATATTGAAGAAAGCAGAAGAGATAAAAAACAAATTAAAGGATTACAATGTTGAAATAGATAAAAGGGAAGAATACTCTCCTGGATGGAAATTTCATGAATGGGAATTAAAAGGGGTTCCATTGAGGATAGAGCTCGGTCCAAAGGATTTAGAGAAAAGCCAGGCTGTTTTAGTAAGAAGGGATACAGGAGAAAAAGAGTTTGTAAAGATAACAGAATTAAATAAAAAAGTTGAGGAAACCCTTGATAAAATTCAGAAAAACCTTTTCATAAAAGCAAAAAACTTTCTAAATAAAAATATTGTTGATGTTGATAACTGGAGTGACTTTGTAAAGGCGATAAAAGCAAAAGAAATACCAAAAGCCTTTTTCTGCGGAGAAAAAGAATGTGAGGAATTAATCAAATCTGAAGCAGACGGCGCAACCTCAAGATGCATTGAATTTAGTAAAGAATCTGGAAAATGCATTAAATGCGGAAAAAAGACACAATATAAGGTTTATTTCAGCAAGTCATATTAAATTCTTTACTCATGCTTAGGGCAATTTCCAAAGCGCCGTTCTCTGCATTTCTTAATGACCCTGCAAAGCATATAATTAACATATATCCTTTTT
>CAZXME010000120.1:0-1651 GCA_964641515.1 uncultured Methanosarcinales archaeon
CGGTCAGTTGTTTTGGGCGTGATCGTTCCGATCCCGCCGCACACGCAGAACATTATAGGAAATTATCTTGAACAAAAAATGGCTTTATAAAACAATGTCTTTGGAGGATAAAAATGAGTAAAATTGGTTTATGGAATGTTGAAGCAGAAAAGAAATTCTTTAGCGAAGCTTTAAAGAATTTTTCTTCTCCAGAAAAATTATTTTATAGTTTCAATGATAGATATTATGCTTATATTAAAAAAGGGCAAAAGAATAATGGACAAACGTTAAATAGTAGAAACTCATTAATTGGTCAATTTACCGAAAATTGGTGTCGTAGTTTGTTAAATCCAATTGCAAAAGAACTTGGTTTATTTGCAGTAAACAGCGTTGTCTGCGAAGAAATTGGCTTAACTAAACTATCAGATGCTGATGTTGCTTTTTGTTCAACAAATTCAAAATATCAAAAAGCAGAAGATATTAAGCTTATCTTTGAAGTCAAAATGAGTATAATATCAAATTATTATTACAACGAAAAAAACAATGAACTTGAATGTATTGGAGATTATAAAAGTCATAAAGGTAATCCGTCAATATTAAGGTCAGATTCAATGTTAAAAGCAATTGGTAAATCCATTAATATACGTGTTTCAGGTTTATCATCAACAAAAATACCAATCATAATTCTGGGCAATAGTCCTATAACGAAAAACTATATCAATAAAGTTGATTTTTTGAAAAAGTCTGGAGTAATTCAAGGATTTTTGTCATTATTCCCAAATCCTACAAATTCTGATTTTATAATCAACACACCTCAAAAAGGTTTTCGAACAATAGAAACGCATCAAAATCTAAGAAATATTTTAATACAAATATTAAATGAAGATATTAATTATTTCTCTTCAATGATTTCAAAGCCAAAACTTGGAGAGATAATTACAATTGCAAACGAAGAAAGCACAGATACTGAAAAAGCTGAGAAATTTTTAGAATTAATTAGGATGTAATTTATGAGAAATGGAACAAAAACAAGTGCATTTGGTGTATCAGGAAGAAGCAATCACGATTCTTCAGTTTTTTATAATTCAAGATTATACTCTGATAATACAATAACTCAAGTTGATAAAGAAATTAATCAATTTCCTGAAGAATATCTAAATAAAATTATTACTAAATCATCAGAGAATATGACTGATATACCAGACAATTCTATTCACTTAATGATAACTTCTCCACCGTATAATGTTTCAAAAGAATATGATGAAGACTTAAGTTTTTCTGAATATTTAGAAATGTTAGAAAAAGTTTTTACTGAAACGTATAGAGTATTGGTTAATGGTGGTAGAGTTTGTGTGAATGTTGCTAATCTTGGGAGAAAACCTTATATTCCTCTTTCTGATTACATTTCCAAAATGATGATTAAAATTGGTTACAATATGAGGGGAGAAATTATCTGGAACAAAGCAGCAAGCGCTAGTCCTTCTTGTGCTTGGGGAAGCTGGCAATCAGCATCTAATCCAGTGTTAAGAGATATACACGAATACATTTTAATTTTTTCAAAAGGTGATTTTAAAAGAGAAAGAAAGAAACAGGAAATGGCAAAAAAGACAAATTCAATTTCAAAAGAACAATTTATGGAATGGACAAAATCAATTTGGACAATGAATGCTGT
>CAZXME010000121.1:0-1607 GCA_964641515.1 uncultured Methanosarcinales archaeon
GATGAAAAGCTGGAGAAATACTTTGATATCACAGGCAGGGCCCTAAAGAAAGCAGAAGAAAATAGCTCAAAAGATGATTCAAAGAAAGAGTTCGCTGCTGATTTTCTCGACATGGCCCAGCGTTACTTTGATGATGCTAAATACTTTAAGGAAAAGGATGATTATGTTAATGCATTCGCGGCCCTGAGCTATGCACATGGCTGGCTTGACGCAGGCGCAAGAATAAAACTCTTTGATGTTCATGACTCTAAGTTATTTACTGTTGATGATTAAGAAAAATCAATAAATATATCTGACAAACTCTTTAGGTATAGTTTTTAATTTAACGAATTCTCCTTTTTTTATTGTATATTTCATCACTTCTTCCAATCTATAATCATCCCCCCATTCATTTTCATAAATCCGCAAGTTTTTGTTTTTTCCATTGGTTTTGTCAAAAGTTATTATAATTGATGGGCCAATCTTCGAAAGGTCATATCTTACTTTTGTTCCTTTCTTTGGTATTATTATCCCAGCTTGCTTATTATTTTCAATAGAGGCACATCCATTAATTCCTATTTCATTTTCTTCCATAAAATAATCAATTATTCCTGAAATCGTTTTTGCTTTATTTTTATCAATAAAAAGAACTCTTTTTTTATTATTGGCTTTTCCATTCAATATTTTATCATCAAGATTTATTGTATAGATTTTTGTCATTTGATATAGAAAAAATAAATCAATTATTTAAATCTTTCTATTTTTTACTACTATTAAATAAAAAAGTATTGTTAGAAATAATGAAATAAAAACAGCAACCAAGATTATTCTTACAAAGAATTCCTGGAAAAAAGACTGCTGGTAAACCTGAATCATTAAAGAATTAGATGAAAACTGCCAGTTGCCCTGGGGAAAGAAAACAAGATGAAACAGCTCGAAAAAGCTGTTGAAAAAAACCGAAGCAATTAAAGACAACAATGCAATCAAAAAGACTATTAATGCAGCTTTTTTAAAGTGATTAAGATGTATTTTCCTCTTGTAAGCCAATACAAAAAAACCAATCAATAAAGCAATAAAAACAAACTCTTCAAACACAATCAGTCTTTTAACATCTGCCATGTGTGATTTCTCATCTTCACTAAAATCAACGTTTAATTCATTGCTAAAGCCGGTTATGTATTTTGTTACATTTTTGTCAATCTCTAAATGAGTTGTATCATCAGAATATTTCTTTATAAGTGAGCCATGAAAACCTGTTGAATAGAGAAAAAGGTTAAAAGAGCCAAGAATAATTATAAAAGATATTAATAATGCAATTAAAAAATCTTTTTTTATTTTTCTAACCATTTTTATTGGTTTTTCTCAATCATTGGATATGTTCCAGGTACCATAAAAACCTTTTCTATTTTTACTGCGAGGCCTCTTTCACCAAGCATTTCCTTTGAATTCAGCTTTGCAGTTCCGTAGCATATAAGCTCTCCTTTTAAGGTCATTACAGCGACAATATCCTGCATAGTTATGCCTGACTCAAGCTTTGAGATTCCAGGCACATTAAGATTTGCGCCATGGCATAAGCTGTCAACAGCGCTGTCCAGTACATAAATTTTTGGAAGATGTTTAACAGCATT
>CAZXME010000122.1:0-1595 GCA_964641515.1 uncultured Methanosarcinales archaeon
GAACAAGCTTTTCAAAATCCTTTGAACTATCAGAGAATTTTCTGGCATAAGAGCCAACTATCTTCTTAAGAATTATCATCGAGCCACCGTCCAGCTCTGAAAATCCGGTAAGTTCAATATTGCCACCCAGTTTAATGGTTTCTGCCATGGCTGCATCACCCCACATGTGTATATTAATTTATGTGTATAAATAACTTTCGAAATAAGATGATTAAGTATATTTAACTTACTAAAGAAACTTCAATTCTTTCCTTGCCAGCTCCTATATTTTTTCTTTTAAGCTTTATCTGGCCAATTTCTTTTGTATTTTTAACATGAGTGCCGCCGCAAGGCATAAGCCATTTACCACATTCCCATAATCTTCTTGTTGGGTCTTTCTCATCCTCAAAGGTCTTTATGTCAATACCCTGATTAATTATTTCCATTGTTTTTTCCTGTATCTCTGGCAATAATAAAGAAATAGATTCATTATAAGCAAAATCTAAGCGTGCTTTGTCTATGCTTATGTTTGAGCCAATCACTTTTTGTTCTCCCACTTTTTCAAAAAAGTAATAGTAAACAATATGCGCTGCTGAGTGTAATCTCATTAATTTAAATCTGTGATTCCAGTCAATTTCTACTTTTACATTGTCGCCAACTGCAAAGTCAGGTTCTTTCTCAAGAACATAATAAATCTCATTCTCACTTTGCTTTACTGCTTCCAAAACATTTATGTTATTTATTGTCCCCTTGTCAGATGCCTGGCCACCGGAAAAAGCAAAAAATATTGTCTGGTCAAGCCAAACCTTGTTTCCTTCTATTGCTGTGGCCTTTGAATAACACTCTTTCATATACGGATCTTTCCAGAAAAGTTTTATAACCATTTTAATCTTTTTAATAGAATTAACAAAACTATTTAAATATTATTGTTTTCATTTAAAACATGGCCAAGATATTCATTAAAACTTTTGGATGCTCTGCAAACTACAACAATTCTGAGATAATTGCCGGGCTTTTGGTTAAGGCAGGCCATAAGATTGTGAGTGAGCCAAAAAATGCAGAATTAATTATAGTAAACACATGCACTGTAAAATTGCCGACTGAAAACAAGGTAAAAAGAAGCATAAGAAATTTCTTAAATCTAAACAAAAAAATAATTATTGCAGGCTGCATGCCCGAGGTTCAAAAAGATTTATTAAAAACTATTGCTCCTGATGCCTCTTTTGTTGGAGTTCATCACACAAAAGAAATTGCAGACGCTGTTGACAAAACAGTTAAAAACATTTTAGTTGATGCAACTGGAAAAAGGAATGAAGTTAAATTAAATTGTCCAGAGTTAAGAAAAAATCAAATTATTCAGATAATCCAGATATCAGAGGGATGCAATGGTGTATGCACTTACTGCATTGTAAGGCTTGCAAAAGGAAAATTGTTTTCTTATCCAGAGGAAGAAATTATAAAACAAGTTAAGTCTGCTGTTAAAGAAGGATGCAAAGAAATCTGGCTAACTTCTCAGGATAATTCAGCTTATGGACAGGACATAAACACAAATCTTGCAGAACTTCTAAAAAAGATTATCTTAATTAAAGATGATTTCAAAGTCAGGATTGGAATGA
>CAZXME010000123.1:0-1523 GCA_964641515.1 uncultured Methanosarcinales archaeon
TATTCTCTCGCTTACAAATTTGCATGCTCCATAAGTATTTACAGGGGAACATGCTTTATCTGTAGAGATGAATAAAGCTTTCTCAACATTACATTCCAAACAGGCGTTAACTACATTTAATGTGCCAATTATATTTGTCTTAACAGACTCATCCACATTATATTCTAATATATCTAATCTTTTTAATGCTGCTGCATGTATTACAATGTCCACCCCTTCACAGGCTCTTTTTAATCTTGGATAATCTCTTACATCACCAATAAGATTTCTTAGTTTCTTGTTGTAGTTGAATAATTCCTGCATTTTATGATGTTTAACTTCATCTCTGCTAAATAGCCTTATGCTATGGGGATCATGCTTAAGAATCTCTTTAGTCAGTTGTCTTCCTAAAAAACCTGTCCCTCCGGTTATTAATATTGTTTTATTTTTGAACAAATTCATTGTATTTCCTCCTTAAAGCCCATTAATTTAATTAAATCATATCTCTCAAATTTATAAGCATGAGTAGTTAATGATTCAGACCAATCGCTTATCATATAGCTGAACTTATTCCGTATAGACTCAACAACATTGCCTAAATCAATTGCATCTTTTGCTATTACAACTATTGAAAAATTCCAGTCTCCAGATACAGAAAATATTTCAGCAACACGAGGATTTTCCTCTAGAAAATTAATGAATTGATTTTTGTCTTTCTCACTATAATTGTGAAGCTTGATTTTGATGTCAACAATATTTTTAAATCCAAAGTTTCTTGGCCTTAGCTGGATTTTTGGGTAAAATATATTTTCTTTAATCATTCTCTTTATTCTTTTTTTTACAGAATCGATTGACAGACCAACTTTTTTAGATATACCTGTAAGAGACATTCTGCAGTCTTCCTGCAATAGGTTTAGTATAAGGCAGCCTTTTTCATCTAATTCTTTCATTTTTCTTATAATTTACTAAAAAATACTTATATTATTTAAATTTTTCGTAAAATTTCATGTTTTTTTAAGGAAAAACTTAAAATTTAAGATATTTTTGTATTTAACTTATAAATGACTAGTTATTTTTTTAATTAAATTAGCTATCCTTGCAGAAGCTTTGCCATCCATTTTATAACATTGATCATAAACAAAAAGCTTTACTTTTTTTGATAATTCTTTCCTTACATCTTGATTTTCTAGTATTGATTTGATTGCTGGTGCAATATCTTCTGGATTGTAAACACCAATAGCTGCACCACTTTCTGCATAGGGCATTGCATCCGGCTTTCCAGAGAGGTTTATTGTGATTAAAGGTTTTCCTATAATCAAGGTCTCAAGGCCGGTAGTAGATGAGACAGTTATCATAGCACTGCATCCTTTTATCAAGGGATACAGATATTTTTTGGTTAATATTCCGTGTACGCCAGATTCTTTTATTATTTTCTCATAATCTTTTGTGGAATATTCTGCAGGATGTGTTTTTATCACAAGCTGCAACCCTGGAATTGATTTTACTGCTATGCAGAGATGTTTAACAGTTTCTTCAATTAAGGG
>CAZXME010000124.1:0-1506 GCA_964641515.1 uncultured Methanosarcinales archaeon
TAATAAGCCAATAATTGCTTGTTTGATTTTTTTCTTTACATAATTTATTTTTGACCCCTCATCATTTATTTTATTACTTATTTTTCTGTTTAGATCATTGAATTTTGATTCAGTGTTCATTATGAGGCTTTCAAGTTCTGATTCCATTTTATGTTCGGATTAATTCTTTAATTTTATTAAATTGTCCGTGATATGCTAGCAACTCTTTTTTTGCAGATTCAAGCCTCTTTTTCCTCACAAAAAAACCGAAATAGCCTTTTTTTCTGCAGTCATCAAGGTTATATTCTCTTTCTATATTAGAAATATTCCTGCTTATTATCCTTATGCCGTGAGCCAGTTTTTCATCAAATAAATCTTTTAACTGCTGTAAATATGATTGGTAATTATCTGGAATATCTTTACTTTTGGTATAAACTGCTAATTGCAAATTGGTTGAGATGCTCTTTTTTATATCATACAAAAGAAAAATTTCTTCTGCTGAAACATGATTATGGTTGGCAAATACCTTTTCAATTTTTCTTATGTCTTTGCAGACTTGATAGGCTTTTGCAAATTCAAGTGCTTTTTGTTCAGGATTTAGCTCAGAATTGATTATTTGCTTTGAATAAGATTCATCAAGAACTGGCATGAGGATATCCATAAAAATTATTGCCTTTAAGTCTTTTATATCATAGGACTGTTTTATTAGATTTTTTATTTCATTGTTCTTTAATAAGTCCATATAAGATGCAGAAAGAATTTCAACATTCATATCATTACGGTAATTTAAAAATGAATCAAATAGTTTTGGTCTTTTATTGTATCTATGTTTTTCTTTTTTAATTAAGCCCAGTGTACAATAATCAATTAAGGCATTTGAATCCTGTTTATTCAACAATTGGATAATTTCTTTCCTATCCTTTTTGTTAAATCCAAGATAATAATCAGCTGAAACAAGATTCCTTAAATCCACCAAATCAATTTTTTCTTTAATTACTTCTTTTTTTAAGTTATCAATAAAATAATTTAGTATTATAGCGTCTTCAATTACATCAGAAATCATTTTAAAATCAGGTTTTGTGGTGCTTGCTATTGATTTGATTCTTTCTTCCAAACTTTTCTCTGAATTAAATTGATTTTCATCTTCTTTTTTAATCTTAATTCACCTTTATGATTTTCCATTTCTCCAATAAACAAAATTTTTAGTGATTTCATTATCATTTAAGATATTGTATTCCCTATGATGAATATCAAACTTATTATAAGCAGGGTCAACAAGAATAGGATTATTTTGAACATAAACCACAGCACATCCATGATTAACTTTCTTGTTGTCACAATCAACCTTAACGCTTACATACTTTGACTTTAGCCCTGCTGCCCGCGCCATTGTTATATATAGAAAAGCCATCTCTCCGCAAATCCCTAGTTTCCGCTCTAAAGTTTCCTTTGAGTTTTGATATTTATTGTTATTCCTTAAGTTATCATAATCTATATTTTGGTGTATCCAACTAAATATTCTTTTGG
>CAZXME010000125.1:0-1503 GCA_964641515.1 uncultured Methanosarcinales archaeon
TGCTAACAAATGGAAATCCATTTGGCAGATTGTGCGACATGCTTGAAAATCCAAGATTTTCAGCACCAACTGCGTTGGTTTTGCCTTTGGCAAAAGTCTCACCCCTCGCTTTGCTCGCAATTATCTTCCAATTTTTTATGCCATTAAGGTTATTCAAGCAGCCACATCCACAATGGAACATAAACTATTTCTTTCCCATTTACCTTTTCAATTTTTGATTCACTCTCTGTTATTATCAGCCCTTTTTTCAGTTTGAATTTGTCCATTGCTTCAATCAATCCATTCAACTCCCTTTTTCTTGTTTTTTCATCATCTAACCTATAACAAACCTGGATTACACCACTAATCCTATTTTTTTCATTAATTATGAAATCACATTCATATCTTGATTTATGGTAGTAAACCTCTTTTTTTCTTCTTCTCAGTTCAATATAAACAAGATTTTCAAATGCCCTGCCAGTATTATCTGAGAATCTGAAGCTGACAGCATTTACCAAGCCATTATCTATGCAATAAACCTTTTTTATTGCTCCAAGCTGTTTCATCAGGGAATACTCATATCTCAGGTTTTGGAAAAAAAGGTAAGCATCTTCAAAATAAGATACATAATTTATTATTGTATTTTTGCTTACATCAAAGCCCAATGATTTTAGCCTGTTTGCTATTTTATTATAAGATATGCATTGACCCAAAGACTCAAAGATAAGCTTTGATATTACTTTCAGCTTCTTAATTTCTTTTACTTTGTATCTTTCAATAACATCCCTGAATATCATTGATTCATAATAATTTTGGAGGATAGTATCTTTCTGCTCTGCATTTAAAACTATTGCAGGGTAGCCCCCATCCTTTAAATAACTGGTAAATAGCTTCTTAATTTTGAACCTGTCTTTGCTGTGCTCTATTGTTTTAAGGTTATAGGTTATATGTTTCCATTCCAGCAGCTCTTTAAAGCTCAGTGGGAATATCTCTGTGTTTATTGCTCTTCCCCTTAATTTTGTTGATATTTCCTTGCTTAATAATTTTGATGAGGAGCCTGTTAAAATTAATTTTATATTTTTCTTGGTTTCCTGTATTCTTCTAACCCATGCATCCCAGTTTTTGACATTTTGAATTTCATCCAGGAATAGGTAAATTTTCTGCCTATTGTTAATATTAGACAGCTCGTAGTATGTGCTGACTAAGTTGTCTATATCTTCTGCATCTGCTTGCAATAGCTTTTCATCCTCAAAATTTATATAGAGTATGTTCTCTTTTGAAACCTTTTTCATCAGATTCTTTATCAAACAGAAGCATAAATAGGTCTTTCCGCTTCTCCTCGGTCCTGTTATTGCTGCAATAAAATCTGTATTAAGGTTTATCTTAACCATTCTTGGCAATACATCCGGAATACTGAATTCCTTCCATTGAACAATTATTTTTTTATAGTCCATTTTGCACTTACTCTAATTTTGTATAATATTTGTATAGTATACTGAACATATTTATATAATTTTGTATAGT
>CAZXME010000126.1:0-1500 GCA_964641515.1 uncultured Methanosarcinales archaeon
TATTGGCATGCTGCTTGGTTATGGTTTAGCAAAGCTTGGTGCCATGGCTATTGCTGTTGCTGGATATTCGTTTCTCAAACCTTACTTCCCATGGTGGTTAATAGTTGGATGTTTATTGTTTTCATTTTCAGTTGGAGCTGTTTCTGGATATTTCCCTGCAAAGGCAGCTTCAAGGCTCAAACCCGTGGATGCATTACGATACGAGTGAAACGAGTATCACTAATGTCAAGGAACAAAGTGACTGACCTTTAGATATGAATAAGGTCTAACAAGTTTTAAACACAAATTATATAAATCCCAAAATCAAAGTGTATAAAGAGGTGAGCCAAATGGGCTGTTTTGAATGGGCAAATAAAAAAATAAAAAAAATGGAGTGGACTGATATCGCATTAACAAAACTTAGTGTTGCTGCATTTACTCTGATGTTAGCAACGTTTTGGCCAGTGCTTCTTGCTTTGGAATGGTATTGGTATGGTATAATCTTTGTCTTGGCAGCAATAGGACCTTGTATTAAGCTGTTTGGAAAATAAATATTTAAAGCAATCTGGAGGACTATGAGAAAAACAGAATTATTTATTTTAATAGCTATTATTATTTCTTTTATTATTGGTATTTATCTCTATCCTCAGATGCCAGAGCATATGGCCTCGCACTGGAATGCCCAAGGCAATGTTGATGATTATATGTCAAGATTCTGGGGAGTGTTTTTAATGCCTTTTGTTTTTGTAGGCCTTGCATTGCTTTTTATTGCAATTCCAAGAATAGACCCATTAAAGAAAAATATTGAAGAATTCAGGAAATATTATAATGGATTTATTATTCTATTTTTTATATTCATGCTTTTAGTTTATGTACAAACAATCCTGTGGAACCTTGGAATTGAAATAAGCCCTAACCTTATTGTTCCAATTTTGATTGGACTTTTATTTTTTTATATTGGGGTTCTTTTTGAAAACGCAAAAAGAAACTGGTTTATTGGCATAAGAACACCATGGACTTTAAGCAGTGAAAAAGTCTGGAACAAAACACACAAGCTTGGTTCTAAGATGTTCAAAATATCTGGAATAATTGTTCTTATTGGATTTTTATTCCAAAAATATGTGACTTATTTTATTCTTATTCCTACTCTTTTTGTTGCTTTTTATTTAGTTGTTTATTCTTATGTTGAATATCGAAAAGAAAAGAAATAGATGAATTTTCGATAGTTTTAAATAGTAATCTTTGAAATATTCATATTTGAATGGTTGAAATAAAAAAAGTTTTTAGTAATAGTTTTAATCTTTTGTTGTATAATAAGAAAATAATAATTCCTATTCTTCTTTCCATTATTTTTAGTTTAATACTTGGATCATTGCTCCTTAACCTTTCTGGATTAAGCCCCTTGATAAAAGAGATTCGTTCTGCTAGTTCTGAATTTAATAACCAAAAAACAGGATACTTGATGAACACTACTAACATGGGCGGAGAGAATTATTCTTCAGAATTAGTAACCTACTTAAG